>JBDHVQ010000006.1:0-24167 GCA_039809845.1 Clostridiaceae bacterium
GAAGAAATTAACCGGAAGAAATTAACCGGGAAGAAATTAAGATCTATACTGGTGAATTAAGTCAGTAAACAACCGGAGGATAAATGGAAAGGCTGGACAAAATATTAAGCAATATGGGGCATGGCTCTAGAAAAGAAGTAAAGGAATACATTAAAAAGGGAAGAGTAACTGTGGATGGGGTGATTGTCAAAGATGAGGCTAAAAAAACCGATCCTGTAAAGTCAGTGATTACCCTCGATGGAATGAAAATAGAATACAGAAAGCATATTTACCTCATAATGAATAAACCGGCTGGGGTTATTTCTGCAACTGAGGATGATTATGATGAAACTGTTATAGAGTCACTAAATTCTGAAGACAGAATATTTTCTCCTTTCCCCGTCGGCCGGCTGGATAAGGATACTGTAGGACTTCTCCTTTTAACTGACAGCGGGGAATTAAACCACAGGCTGATATCACCGAAATGGAATATAAAAAAGACATACAGGGCATTTTTGGAAAATAACCCTGAAGAAAATTACGGTGAAAAAATAAGGGAAGGAATAATACTCGATGACGGTTACAAGTGCCTGCCGGGGGAATTTGAAACAGGGTCTGATTCTCAAAACAACGAGGTATTTCTCACCATTCAGGAAGGTAAATTCCACCAGGTGAAAAGGATGTTTGAAAGCCTTGGCAATAAAGTTACTTTTCTTGAACGGATAAGTTTCGGGGGAATTGTCCTTCCTGAAGACCTTCCCCGCGGGGAATACAGGCATCTTACAGATGAAGAAAAGAGTGTTCTTTTTGAACTGACTGACCTTACTGAATAAATAGAACAGATGTACTAAAAAGAAGCTGCTGTGTTATAATTATTGTGCTTAATCAAAGAGGGGGACTAAAAAGGGATGAATTACAGAGAACTACTAAATAACGAGCAGTACGATGCCTGCACGACCATAGACGGTCCGCTCCTCATACTTGCAGGTGCAGGTTCAGGAAAGACGAGGGCAATAACACACAGGATAGCCTATATGATAGGGGAAGAGGGAGTTGCTCCATGGAGTATCCTTGCAATTACCTTTACCAACAAGGCTGCGGCTGAAATGAAGGAAAGAGTCAGGGAACTTGTGGGAAGCACAGCGAAAAATATGTGGATTTCAACATTCCATTCCACCTGCGTGAGAATACTCCGCCGCGAAATAGAACACTTGGGTTACAGGAAGGACTTTACCATATATGATGCATATGATCAGAAGGCCCTTATAAGGCAGTGCATGAAGGAACTCGATATTTCTGACAAGGAATATAAGGAAAAGGATTTTTCAAATGCAATATCATCTGCAAAGGATAAACTCATTGGTCCTGAATTTTATTCTGAACTTAATTCACCGAACTTCCGGAAAAAGAAAATAGCCGATGTATATTCACTCTATCAGAAAAAATTAAGAAGCAATATGGCTCTTGATTTTGACGACATCATAATGCTTACCGTAACTTTATTCAGGAATTTTCCCGATGTCCTTGAGGAATACAGAAGAAAGTTCAGGTATATCATGGTCGATGAATATCAGGATACCAACAAAGCCCAGTATGAACTTATCTACCTCCTGGCAAAGGAGCACAGAAACCTCTGCGTCGTGGGTGATGACGACCAGAGTATATACCAGTTCAGGGGAGCTGACTTAAGAAATATCCTGGAATTTGAATCTGATTATCCGGATGCAAAGGTCATAAAACTCGAAGAAAACTACAGGTCAGTGGGCAATATTTTAAAAGCTGCCAATGCTGTCATAAAAAACAACCTCGGAAGAAAAGACAAGACCATGAGGACCAGTAACCCTGAAGGGGATAAAATAAGAATCTACAGGGCATTTTCTGACAGTGATGAGGGAACTTTTGTAAGTAAGGAAACGGAAAGACTTGTAAGGGACGGAAGAAACCACAGTGAATTTGCAGTTTTATACCGTACAAATGCCCAGTCGAGAATATTTGAAGAAAGCTTCATGAGAAATTCAATACCATATAAACTGGTGGGCGGACTTAAATTCTACGACAGAAAGGAAATCAAGGACGTCCTCGCATATTTAAGACTTCTCAACAATCCCTTCGATGAAGTCTCTTTAAGAAGGATCATCAATGTTCCCAAAAGAGGAATAGGCGATGCTTCCCTTGAAAAACTATCCCTTGCGGCAGGTGAAAGGGATATGTCCATATACGATATCCTTATGGATATCGAGGAATACAACCTCTTTTCGGGAAAGATTTTAAATTCTCTCATCGGATTCAGAAATCTTATCAACGACATGATGTCTTCTTCAGTCGACATGGAAGTTCAGGAAATAATAACTGAATTAATGGAAAGAACGGGATACCTTAAGGAATACATGAACAGCAAGAATCCCGAGGATGAGTCGAGGATCGAAAACGTGGAGGAACTTATCAATGCCGCTGCGGAATACGACCTTAAACCCGAAGCAAATCTTCCGGGATTCCTTGAAGAAGTTGCACTTATTTCCGATGTCGACAGGTATGACGATGAAGCAGATGCCGTTACAATGATGACCGTCCATTCGGCAAAGGGACTTGAATTTCCCGTGGTATTCATGGTGGGCATGGAAAATGGGATATTCCCGGGACAGGCAGCCTTTGACAGTTTATCCGAAATGGAAGAATCGAGAAGACTTGCCTATGTCGGAATAACAAGGGCAAAGGAAATACTCTATATGACACATTCAGAGATGAGGATGGTATTCGGAAGATCCATGATGTATCCCCAGTCGGATTTTATAAAAGACATCCCTGAAGAACTGAAGGATTACCTCAACAAGGAAGAAGTGAAGGACGAATCCTCCGGAAAATTCTTAAGAAATGACAGGGGATTCAGAAGCGGTCCCCACGGAATAAATGAACCCATAAAAGTAAATCCTGTTAAAAGAAAGACCGATGACACACTTGAGAATTTCCTCACTGAAGACAATGCGGTACCCGGTAAAAAGGTGATACACCCTAAATTCGGAGAGGGACTTATAGTAGGTGCCACAAAGGAAAAATCCGACGTAAAGCTTCAGATAGTATTTGACAATTACGGACTTAAGGTACTTCTATTATCCCTTGCACCATTGAAACTTTCTGAAAATCAGTAATTTATAATCCCTTGCACCATTGAAACTTTCTGAAAATCAGTAATTTATAATCCAGCTATATATGGAATGGTTTTAAGAATTTAAAATTTTCCGGCAACCGGATATAAAATACCATTGGATAATGGACATTTAAAATAAACTTCCCCCGGGATACTTATATTCCGGGTTTTCTTTTTTAAGTGAGTGTTTAAACTTCCATGATATAATTGTCTTTGAATATACCGGGGGATAATAGTTTATATGGAAGATAAGAAAAAAGAAATTGAAGGGCTGGTTTCCCGGCTCAATAAATATTCAAGGGAATACTATACTCTGGATAAACCCTCAGTAACCGACAAAGAGTACGATATACTCTATAAAAAACTTGAGGATCTTGAAGGTGAGACAGGCTACATACTGCCCTATTCACCCACCCAGAGGATAGGGGACGGAGTCTTAAATGGATTTGAAAAATATACCCACAGGGCACCTTTATGGTCCCTCGGGAAAGCCCAGAATTACGAAGAACTTAAAGACTGGCTGGAGAGAAATGAAAGATTTGTAAGAGAATACAACAGACAGAATGAAGACAAGCTTCCGGAGCCTTCATACTGGCTGACAAGGAAATTCGACGGTCTTTCAGTAAATCTTACATACGATGAAAACGGAATACTCGTTATGGCTGCCACAAGGGGCACAGGAATTACCGGAGAAGAAATAACAAAACAGGTGAGAACTGTAAAATCAGTTCCCCTAAGGGTGAATTCAAGGGAATTATTTGAAATCCACGGCGAAGCCATGATGACGAGGGAAGCATTTTTAAAATACAACGAAACTGCAAAGGTGCCTCTTAAAAACACGAGGAACGGAGCTGCAGGGGCTTTGAGGAACTTAGACCTTGCAGAAACCAGAAGGCGTAATCTAATAATATACTTCTACGACGTGGGTTATAAGGAAGGAAGGCAGTTCAAAACCTACGGGGAAATGATTGATTTTATCTTAAGTGAAGGTTTCCCGACGGACGGTTATTTTGAAAAAGCAGATACTTTTGAAGAAATCAAAACCCTCATAGAAGAAAATATCGAAAAAAGATCAGAATTAAGCTATGAGATAGACGGAATAGTAATTGTACTCGATGACATGAAGACCAGAGATCTTTTGGGTTATACGGTTAAATTCCCCAGGTGGGGAATAGCCTATAAGTTTGAAGCCGAGGAAACCACCACGAGGCTCTTAAGTGTGGAATGGAACGTCGGACGAAGCGGAAGGGTATCACCTACTGCCATCCTTGAACCCGTTGAACTTGCAGGTGTGACCGTACAAAGGGCAACCCTCAACAATATGGATGACATAGAAAGAAAGGATGTTAAAATCGGTGCCGATGTATATGTAAGAAGGAGCAACGATGTAATCCCTGAAATAATGGGGAGGGTCATTAATGACAATGTAACTGAAGACATCCTGCCACCTGAATTCTGTCCGTCATGCGGAACAAAACTTACAAAGATCGGAGCACATCTTTTCTGTGAAAATACCTTAAGCTGCAGACCTCAGCTTATTAAAACAATAGTCCACTATGCTTCAAGGGATGCCATGAATATCGAAGGACTCTCTGAAAAGACAGTTGAATCCATGTTTATCAATCTCGATCTTCGTAAGATTTCAGACATTTATGCACTGACAAAGGAAGATCTTTTAAAACTTCCTGCCACAAAAGACAGAAAAGCACAGAATCTTTTGAATGCCATAGAAAATTCGAAAAAAGCGAAGCTCTCTTCATTTATCTACGCACTCGGAATACAGAATGTGGGAGAGAGAACTTCAAGGGACCTTGAAAAGAAGTTCGGTACTCTGGAGAACGTCATGAATGCCGGAAGGGAAGAACTCCTCGAAGTTCCTGATATAGGAGAAATAGTAGCTGACTGTATTCTTGATTTTTTCAGAAGTCCTGAAGTCAGGGAAGAAATAACAGCCCTTTTAAACCATGGAATAGAACTCGATGAACCGGGAAAGAAAAAAGACTGGGAAAAAGATTCACAAAAAGCTGAAGAGTCAACACCATTTACAGGGAAAACCGTGGTAATTACAGGAACCATGAAAAACTACAAGAGAAAAGACCTCGAAGAAAAGATAATTTCCCTTGGAGGAATCCCGCAGGGGTCCGTAAGTAAAAAGACCGATTTTGTTATATATGGTGAAGAAGCAGGAAGCAAGTTACAGAAAGCCCAGTCTCTAGGAGTCAGAACCCTTACTGAAGACGAATTTGAGGGGATGATATAAAATGAACGGATATAATGACGCAAGGCTTGAAATGAGGGTAATCCTCATACTTGTCGTAAGAACCATTGCGTGGATAATGATAGGAGTGGCAATAATCACAGCAGTAATGACATTTTTATCCACCTTCAGGATTTATGTGACAAGTGCATTTTCAACTGCAAAGACTCTGATTTATGTCCTCATGCTCACCTTCGGTGCATGGGCATTAAGGTGCAGGATGGATGCTAGATCTTACCCTACCTTCAGGATTTATTCATGGGTATTTCTTGTATTTGCATTAACCGCAGCATATCTTATGACTACATCAGTATTTTAGTATGGGCAAATAAATAAATAAATAAATAAATAAGTAAGTAAGTAAGTCATTGATTCATGCAGTTATCAGTTTTTGTAACAGTTCATATAACTGTTCATGTATCAGTTAATGTTTTGATATATAAACTGATGATGGATCAGTGATCAGAATAATAAAATAAAAACAACTACAGGAGGAAGAAATAATGGCTAAGGATGCATCATTTGATATAGTATCTGAAATAAGTATGCAGGAAGTCGACAATGCACTGAACCAGACGGACAAGGAAATAACACAGAGGTTTGATTTCAAGGGTTCAAACACCAAGATCGAAAGAAAGGATGAAGAAATCCACATAGACACAACAGACGACATGAAGATGAGAAATGTAACTGATGTCTTTGAAGGAAAGCTGGTTAAAAGAGGAATAGATATAAAATCCTTTGAATACGGCAAGATTGAACCGAGTCTAGGCGGAAGGGTAAAACAGACTATAAAGATCAGAAGTGGTATAGACAAGGACCAGGCAAAGAAAATAACTTCTGCGATAAAGGATTCAAAGATTAAAGTACAGGCAGCCATACAGGGTGATTCCGTAAGGGTTACCGGAAAAAACAGGGATGATTTACAGGAAGTTATAAGGATGCTGAAGGACAAGAACTTTGATTTTGCACTGCAGTTTACCAATTACAGATAAGGACGGAAATTAAAAGGATGAAAGTTACCCGGGAAGAAGCCGGCCGCATAGCGGATCTTGCAAGGCTTAAATTTACAGATGAAGAACTCGAAAAAATAGCAGGAGACATGACTGAAGTTTTAGGTTATGTTGCTGAACTTGAAAAGGTCAATACAGGTGATGCTAAAATCACCGTAAATCCGATATATATGGAAAACCGCCTGAGGGATGATGAAGTTAATGGTGAAATGCCATCTGAAAAATTCCTCATGAATGTACCTCAAAGGGTTGAGGACTACCTTAAGGTTCCAAGACTTCTGGGAGGTGAAGAAAGTGATAACTGAATACAGCGTTAAAGAGCTTAAAAAGCTGCTTGAAGAAGAAAAACTCACTTCAAGGCAGATTACTGAAATCTTCCTTGAAAGATGTGAGAAGTTAAATCCCGATATCAATGCATTTCTTTATATTAATAAGGAAGAAGCACTGGAAGAGGCGGATAAAAAAGACAGGGAAAGAAGTGAAGGAAAAGCAGAAGGAAGACTTCACGGAATCCCCGTAGCTTTAAAGGATAATATGGCTGCAGAAGGAATGCAGATGACCAATGCATCAAAATTCATGGAAGGCTTTATCGCGCCCTACGATGCAACGGTTGTAAGAAAAATTAAGGATGAAGGCGGTATAATTCTCGGCAAACTCAACATGGATGAATTTGCCATGGGAAGCTACAATGAATTTTCAGCCTTCGGACCAGTAAAAAATCCATGGGACAGGGAAAGGACACCCGGAGGATCATCGGGTGGATCTGCAGCAGCGGTTGCAGCTCTTATGACTCCAATATCCCTCGGAACCGACACGGGAGGTTCTGTAAGACAGCCTGCGGCATTTACTGGTCTTACTGGATTAAAACCGACCTATGGCAGAATCTCAAGGTACGGAATAACTGCATTTGGTTCTACTCTGGACCAGGTGGGAATCCTGTCACACGGAACAGAAGACTGTGCTCTCATGCTTTCAGTTCTTGCAGGTGAAGACCCCATGGATTCAACGACCCTTGAAGGTTCAGGAACTGACTTCAGTGACTTTGCAAAGGGAAATCTAAAAGGCATTAAAATAGGTATTCCCGTAAAGTTTCTTGAAGGATTAAATGCTGATATCAAGGAAAACTTCGACAGGGCGGCGGAAGAGCTTAAAAAACTCGGAGCCGAAGTAGAAGAAATAGATTTAGAGTACACTCATCTTTCGCTGGCCGTATACTACATAGTTGCATCAGCTGAAGCTTCAAGCAACCTTGCAAGGTTTGACGGTATAAGATACGGGATAAGAGCAGAAAACTCAGGGACAATCACTGATCTTTACAAGGATTCGAGGACTGAAGGATTCGGTGAGGAAGTCAAAAGGAGGATAATGCTTGGAACCTATGTTTTATCATCAGGCTACTACGATGCATACTACAACACTGCACTCAAAGTAAGGACAGTAATTATAGAAGAATTTAAAAAGATATTTGAAAAATACGATGCTGTGATGACACCGTCATCTCCTGTATTTCCCAAAAAACTCGGGGAAAAGGGCGCAAGTGTTCTGGATGCCTATCTTAATGACTTATATACCGTTCCTGCAAATATAGCAGGGATACCTGCAATAACAGTACCTTCGGGATTCAAGGACGGACTTCCGCAGTCCTTCCAGCTCCTCGGAAACTACATGGATGAAAAAAAGCTCCTTCAGATATCCTATGCATATGAAAAGGAAAATGATTTTGTAAAAACTTTTCCGGAAGGGGTTAAATAATGAGATACGAAACTGTAATAGGACTTGAAGTCCATGTGGAATTATCCACAAAAACAAAGGCATTCTGTTCATGCTCCACGGAATTCGGCGGAAAACCAAACAGCCATATCTGTCCTGTATGTACAGGGATGCCCGGTGCTTTGCCTGTGGTAAACAAAAAGGCTGTCGATTATGCCATAAAAGCAGGACTTGCCTTGAACTGCGGCATCACAAGATTCGGAAGATTTGACAGAAAGAACTATTTTTATCCTGATGCACCCAAAAACTATCAGATAACACAGGACAAACTGCCCATATGTACAGAGGGCTTTGTAGAAATAAAGCTTGAAAACGGTGAAATGAAAAAGATCGGAATAGAGAGAATCCACCTTGAAGAAGATGCCGGAAAGCAGCTTCATACTTCAAGGGGAACCCTTGTCGACTTCAACAGATCCGGTGTTCCTCTCATTGAAATAGTTTCAAAACCGGACATGAGAAGCGCTGAAGAAGCAGTTTCCTACATGACCAAACTAAGATCCATCCTTGAAGCCACAGGAGTTTCCGACGTAAAGATGGAACAGGGATCATTAAGGGTCGACCTTAATGTATCCATAATGGAAGAAGGAAGTGAAAAGTTCGGATTAAGGACAGAAGTCAAGAATTTAAATTCCTTCAGATCCATGGAAAGGGCAGTTGAATACGAAGTCAGAAGACAGAGGGAAGCTCTTGAAAGAGGAGAAGAACCTGCCGAAATGACCAGGAGATGGGATGAGGAAAAGGGAGAAACCGTCCTCATGAGAAGAAAGGAAAGAGCAGACGACTACAGATACTTCCCTGAAGGTGACCTTACTTCCTTGAATATTGACGATGAATGGATTGAAGAAATTAGACAATCCATACCCGAACTTCCCCATGAAAAGGCTGAGAGATTTATAAAAGACTTTGGAATAACTGAATACGATGCAATGGTACTTACCCTTTCAGGGGAAATGGCTGAATTCTTTGATGAAGCAGCAAAAGTATCAGGCGACGGTAAAGCTTGTGCAAACTGGCTCATGGGAGACATATCAAAACTCATGAATGAAGATCAGATAACTGCAGGAAGCCTGAAATTCAAGCCTTCAGACCTTGCAGATCTTACAGGACTCATAAAATCAGGTAAAATTTCATCAGCAGCAGGTAAAAAAGTAGTTGAAGAGATGTATAAAACCGGAGAAAAGCCTGAAGCTCTTATAGAAAAACTAGGACTTTCACAGGTTTCCGATGAAGGCGAAATACTTAAGGCAGTAAGAGAAGTTCTTGAAAAGAATCCCAATATCCAGGAAGACTACAGTAACGGAAAGACAAAGATTGTGGGATATGGAGTGGGTCTTGTAATGAAGGCAACAAAGGGAAGGGCAAACCCGGGAATCATCAATAAACTGATGAACGAGGAACTTGAAAAGGGCAGCAAAAACTAATTCAAAAAACTCACAGATCAATAACTGAATATAAAAAAGGTAGGCAATACCTTGGAATTAAGTTAAAGGGGCGCACGCCCTTTTAATTTTCAAAAAACACAGCAAAAACAAAGCGAAAATACAGAAAACTTAATAAAGAACTTATTGAACAGGATATATGTGACTGAATATCCATAGGTATATGAATAAGTTATGCCGGAATTTAAAAGGTATTGATAAAGAAACAATGCCTGCCTGAATTTTAAAAGCAGTAAATTTAAAAGGCATAAGTGAATTAATATATCAGGACTTAATTAAAGCGCAGAAATGAAGGGAAATGACAAAATAAATTAATGAACTAATAAAGAAACTGATGAGAAAACCCTGATGGCTTTGCCTCATCTGATGCTTGATTCAGTATTCTTTCCTGCTGAAATTCATTCAGATTACTGTATCTTTTTACTGTATCTTTTAATATTTCCTGCCTGTTGATAAAATTCTTATTGTGAAGGGATGTCAGAATCATTCATTCTGATGACTCGTTAAAAAGAAAACTGAAACAATAAAGTACAGGTAACTTTATTTTCCGGTATCATTATCAGAAGGATAGTCATCCTGGATACTTTATTGATTTAAATAGTATATATATTTTTCTGAATGTATTTTTGAAGACAATGTTTCATTTCAGCCATTTTGTTGGGGCGGTATTTTAATGCTGACAGCTGAAAAAATATTTCAGGGAAAATATCCAAAAGGTTAAACGGGTGAAATTTATGGAAAACGGAAAACTTCCTCCGGTTCTTTTAAGGAAGATGCTTGATAAATATACGGGATATAAGAGGGAAGATGTTCTCCTTTCAGGTACCGTCGGTGAAGACTGTACGTTCATCGACTTTGGAAAGGAGATACTAGTAACTTCTGCAGATCCTGTAACGGCTGCTGAAAAGGGAATCGGAAAGATTGCATTCAATATCAATATGAATGATATAGCAACTTCCGGAGCTGAAGGGATTGGTCTTATGCTGACTATTCTCCTGCCTGAAGGCACACCCTACAGTAAACTTGAAGAAATAATGTCTGAAATACACACTGAAGCTTTAAAACACAGGATGCAGATCCTGGGGGGACACACTGAAATAACCGATTCTGTGAACAGGATTGTCGTGTCAGTATGTGCCATGGGAAGGGTCAAAAAGGGGAGGGAGATATTAAGCACAGGTTTAAATCCCGGGGATTATCTCTATGTATCAAAGTACCTTGGAATTGAAGGCACTCTTATAATCCTCAGTGATTACTCAGACAGGATAAGGGGAATATCAGAAAAAAGAAAAGATGAACTCATTGAAATTCTTGAAAATTCCCTATCCGTATCAGAAGAAGGTGTGGCGGGGGAAGAGGTCCGTGTATCTTCAATGCACGATGTTACTGAAGGCGGGATCCTTGGCGCTGTCTATGAAGTAACCCACGGATCATCTTTGGGGTGTGAAATAATATATGAAAATCTGCCCTTTATGGAAGAAACACTTACCCTCTCGGATGAACTTTACCTTGATCCTTTAAGACTTATCAGTTCAGGGTCCATGCTCATTTCAGTTTCTCCTGAAAGGGCGGGGCACCTCGAGAAAAAATTCAGGGAAAAGAATATTAAGTTAAGCTTAATCGGAAAGTGTACCGATGGAAAACCATGGCTGATTAAAAATGGTGAAAAAACAGAGATTTTACCGCCGGGAAAAGATGAAATTTACAGACTCCTGTAAAACATCCTGCTGTAAAGGATTTACAGCCTTGCCGTTTTTTCCCTTTGATGTATCATATCTTTGGAAAGACATAACCCCGTGAAAAAATACACTCAGGGTTTTAACCTGAAGATAAAAATAAAAAGTTTCAGGAGTGGATTTTACCATGGGTATAACAGGAACCTACAGGAGAGACAATTATGAAAATTATTGTGGCATCGGGCAATGACCATAAGGTCAGGGAAATAAGATATATTCTTAAGGACCTCGATATGGATGTGGTATCACTGAAGGATGAGAAGATAGACATCGATGTAGTTGAAGACGGAAAGACATTTGAAGAAAATGCATATAAAAAGGCACATGAGATTTATAAATACCTTAAGAAAAACGGCAGGGATAAGGATACCCTTGTACTTGCAGATGATTCTGGTCTTATGGTGGATGCATTAAAGGGAGCACCGGGAATTTTTTCTGCAAGGTATGTCGGTGAACATGGAAATGACGGTGCGAACAACAGAAAACTCCTCGAAGAGATGCAGGGTATACCCATGGAAGAAAGAACTGCAAGGTTTATATGTTCCATGGTGCTCCTTGGTAAAGACACGGATATAAGATCAACGGGTGAATCCGATGGTTACATCATAGAAGAGGAAAAGGGATTTGACGGTTTCGGCTACGATCCTCTCTTTCATTCAAAGGATCTCGACAAGACATTTGCCGAAGCATCCGAAGTTGAGAAAAACAGTGTTTCACACAGATTCAGGGCACTCAAGGGATTAAAGGACAGTTTCAGGAAAGAAATAGTAGGGGAGAAGGGCTCGGGAAATTGAAAATAGGTGTTATATCTGATACCCACAGAAACAGGGAAATGACAGATGCTGCATTTGAATATTTCAAAAATGAAGGCTGTTCCCATGTCTTTCATCTGGGGGATTTGTCCTCTGACATGGATTACATGGAATCTATGTATGAAATGAAAATAGAAAGGGTCGACGGGAATATGGATTTTTCTTCGGAATATCCATATGAAAAAGTCGTTGAAATTGAAGGTGTAAGGTTTTTGCTGACACACGGACATACCCTCGATGTAAGAAAAACACTGTACCACCTCATATCCCTTGCAAAGGAAAAAGAATGCGCATGTGCCCTTTATGGTCATACCCACATACCCTACAGGATAAGAAGGGAAGGGGTCCTTGTTTTGAATCCGGGATCCCCGTCCCAGCCTAGAGGCGGAAGTAAAAAATCCATAGCGGTAATAACTGTTACTGACGGTAAAATGGATGCTGACCACCATATTCTGGGATAACTTCGCTTATCTCCCATGAAAAGCCTGGTTTTAAAATATCGGTTTGAAAACACGGCTTAAAAAACAGGTGAAATTCATTCAGTAATTTATTAAATCGGGGTTTCTTTAAGAATTCTCTTTAAAAATACCGTGGGATATGTATAATAAGTCTCAGGACTGATTTTCGTAAAGACGGCTTTTAGGCTGCTTTCATGCGGAAAAAACAGCTCCGGAAAATATTTTAAAAAGATTTTTAAAAAAAGTGTTGACCTCCTCCGTGGATTATAGTAATATTACTTTTGTCGTCGGAAAACAACGGCACTGACTGAGAGAAGGGCTTCCACAGGAAACCAGCATACTGGGGTATCGCCAAGCGGTAAGGCACCAGACTTTGACTCTGGCATTCGTTGGTTCGAATCCAGCTACTCCAGCCAATTTTTAAAAAACCTTTGATTTCCGGATGAACATCAGATATAATAACTTTACAAAATGCAGGTGTGGCGGAATTGGCAGACGCACTAGACTTAGGATCTAGCGCTTTACGGCGTGGGGGTTCGACTCCCTTCACCTGCACCAGATAAAGATATTATACATAAAAAATGGAATAGTTATGCGGGAGTGGCTCAGTGGTAGAGCGTCACCTTGCCAAGGTGAACGTCGCGAGTTCGAATCTCGTCTTCCGCTCCGCGGGTGTAGTTCAATGGTAGAATCCCAGCCTTCCAAGCTGGTCGCGAGGGTTCGATCCCCTTCACCCGCTCCATTTTTATGTGCGTCACTAGCTCAGCTGGATAGAGCATCGCCCTTCTAAGGCGAGGGCCAGGAGTTCGAATCTCTTGTGACGCACCATTTATTTTTTAAACACATTACATTGATTGTTATCTTAACCTGGTGGACGTAGTTCAGTTGGTAGAGCACCAGATTGTGGCTCTGGTTGTCGTGGGTTCGACTCCCATCGTTCACCCCATTTTATTGATAACAAAACTGCTGACACTTATTTTCAATATTGGGGTATGGCCAAGCGGTAAGGCTCCAGACTCTGACTCTGGCATTCGTTGGTTCGAATCCAGCTACCCCAGCCAATAGGATCCACTAGCTCAGTCGGTAGAGCACATGACTTTTAATCATGGTGTCCGGGGTTCGATTCCCCGGTGGGTCACCACTCAAGGTTTGTCAGATCAAAGTCCGGCGGTAAAATACAGGCGGACAGTATATCGGGGTGTAGCGCAGATGGGAGCGCGCGTGCTTTGGGAGCATGAGGTCGCAGGTTCGATCCCTGTCACCCCGACCATACTTTTTCACCACCGGGAATATCGGGGTGTAGCGCAGATGGGAGCGCGCGTGCTTCGGGAGCACGAGGTCGCAGGTTCAATCCCTGTCACTCCGACCATTTTCTGAATAATGGCCAGGAGGCTTTTTTTATTTTTTGCCGGATTTATACCGGTAAATCCGAGATACTTCAAATCCTGGATACTTCGACATAGTGTTCAGGGATAATTATCAGAATTACTTTATAAGACTTGTGAGGTTTAGTTTTTACAGTAAAGTATAATTTTTACAGTAAAGGAATATTCATATGAAGTATCTGACAATGTTTAATTTTAATAGGGAATAATTTTAAAAAGAAAAAAATTTTTTATGGGGAAAATTTTAAGGGGATAAAAATGGAACATATAATAAATGTGGACAGGGAAAAATGTATAGGGTGCGGAATGTGTGTATCGGACTGCCCATAGGACAACATCAGCCTTAAGGATAAAAAAGCATTCATAATATCACAGGACTGTATGAAATGTGGTCACTGCAGCGCAATATGCCCCGTGGGAGCGATTTCCATATCAGGATATGATGAAGAGCCTGTTGAAATAGAAAAGGCTTTAACCCTTGATTCAGAAGAACTCATGGGAGCATTAAGAACCAGAAGGTCGATGAGAAAATTCACTGCTGATGAAGTTCCTGAAGAAGTCCTGAATGACATCATCGAAGCCGGAAGAATAACACCCACCGGATCAAATTCACAGGATGTGGAATATACTGTCATAACCCGAGGAATCACTGAGATAGAAAAAGATGCGGTGAAAATATTCAGGAAAATGATGCCGGTCGTTAAAAGACTGAAACCTGCACTTTCCGTAGAGATAGATGACCATTTCTTTTTCAAGGGAGCTCCTCTTGTAATTGTAATATCTGCAAAATCTTCAGTGAACGGTTCACTCGCGGCGGCAAATATGGCACTGATGGCAGAATCTCATGGACTCGGAGTTTTATACAGCGGACTTTTTACACTGGCTGCAAAACTTTCGGGTAAAATTAGACAGAAACTTGGTATCAAAAGAAAAATAGTCACTGCACTTGTGATAGGATATCCCGGTGTGAAATACAGAAGGACTGTACAGAGAGATCCTGCCTCTGTCACATACATGTAAAAGGCAGTCAGAGGAAATTATATCTTTCAGGAGGCAGAAAGAGGAAATGATATATTCCATTAAAGTGTATTAAGTTTCTGGAAAATGTCTGACCTTAATGAAAATGTCTGATCTTAATGAGGTATTTTTTAATTATAAATCAATAACATTTATGTAAATCAGAAGGGAACCATGTGTTAATTTGGCGCAGAGGTTCCTTTTTATTTTTATTATTCATGGTAAGCTTAAAGATGTGAGACCGGAGGTAGATATAAAATGAATCTTAAAAAATCACTATATGTGGTACTTGGCCTTATCTTTTTTGCTGTGGGTACTGCAGGAATAATCATACCTGTCCTTCCCACTTTTATTTTCTATGCAGAGGCTGCATTCTTTTTCGGAAGGAGCAGTGAAAAGCTGAATGCATGGTTTACAGGTTCATCCTTCTATAAAGAAAATGTATCACCCATATTTGAAAAGAAAGGTGTCACTGAAAAAGCGAGGAGAAACCTTATTATCAACATCACACTGGTAATTGCCCTCGGCCTTTATTTTTCAAGGAGAATCGTCTGGATGAAATGGGTTCTCTTGACCGTATGGATCTGTCATGTTCTTTTCTTCCTTTTCGGGCTTAAAAGAGTAAGCGAAGAACCTGAAAAGGTGTAAAGAAAGCTGATATTGCACTCCCTTTATAAGATGCTATACTTTATAAGCAGGTTCAAATAAGGTTTGGGAGGGAAGTTACTACAGCGCCAGTGCCTTTTATAAGGACGACGAGGAATGAAGTTATCGAAAATTCGGCGGATGCTTCACGGTAAAATACTACCGAAAAAGATTCAGCAATACCTGGGAGTAATCCTTCAGGTCAGAGGGAATCGGGTGGAACCTCATAACAATATATTTTAATGCGGGGTGTTTTTATATGTGCGGAATAGTCGGTTACCTGGGACCCAAAAATGCAGAGGAAGTTCTCATTTCAGGCCTTTCAAAGCTTGAATACAGAGGATATGACTCTGCAGGAATCTCAGTTATGGGTAAGGATGGAATAGTTACAGTAAAAAGTGCGGGAAGGCTTAAAAACCTTGAAGAAAGACTAAATGAATCGCATTTATACGGAAATGAGGGAATCGGGCATACAAGGTGGGCAACCCACGGTGCTCCTTCAGATACCAATTCTCATCCACACAATTCAGCTGACAATAAGTTTTCTGTGGTACATAACGGAATTATAGAAAACTATATGGAACTTAAGGAAGAACTTAAAGGAAAAGGATTCACATTCAGATCAGAAACTGATACTGAAGTCATTCCTAATCTTATAGAAATGTACTATGAAGGGGACCTGCTTTCAGCTGTAATGAAAGCTACAGAAAGAGTCAGAGGTTCATATGCCCTCGGAGTCATATCTTCACTTGAACCGGGTAAGTTAATCGCTGTAAGGAAGGATTCTCCCCTGATAGTTGGATTGGGAGAAAATGGTGAAGGCTTTATAGCTTCTGATGTCCCTGCAGTTTTAAACTACACGAGGAATGTGGTTTATCTAAATGACATGGAATTCACTGAGATTTCAGAAGAGGGAATAAAGTTCTTCGATAAAGACAGAAATGAAATCAAAAAGACACCGGCTGAAATAACCTGGTCGACAGAATCTGCCGAAAAAGGCGGGTTCGATCACTTCACCATGAAGGAGATCCATGAACAGCCAAAGGCTGTTAAAGATACTCTCATGGCGAGGGTAATTCCCGGAGAAGATATTAAACTCGACGATATTAAGATTACAGAAGAAGAACTCAGAAAATGCAGGAGGATATTCATAGTAGCCTGCGGTACTGCATACCATTCAGGTCTTGCAGGGAAAACTGCCATAGAAAGACTTGCAGGAATACCTGCTGAAGCTGAAGTTGCATCAGAATTCAGATATTCAGATCCCCTTGTGGATGAGAATTCAATAGTTATAGTCATATCCCAGTCGGGAGAAACTGCCGATACACTTGCGGTTTTAAGGGATTCAAAGAAAAAGGGAGCAAGGGTAATTGCCATAACCAACGTTGTCGGTTCATCCGTTTCAAGGGAAGCTGACGATGTACTTTATACCTGGGCTGGTCCTGAAATAGGGGTAGCTTCCACAAAGGCGTATCTTACACAGCTCACTGCAAACTATATGATTGCAATAAAATTTGCAGAGATACTCGGGACAAAATCAAATGAAGAACTTGATGAAATAAAAAAAGAGATGCTCGCTCTTCCGGAAAAAATTGAAAAAATCCTTGAAAAGAAGGAGGAAATCAAAAACCTTGCGGGAGAAATAAGTAAAGCCCACGATGTATATTTCCTCGGGAGAGGTCTTGACTACGTTACAGCAGTTGAAGGTGCACTAAAACTCAAGGAACTTACCTATATCCATGCAGAAGCATATAAGGGAGGGGAACTGAAACACGGTCCCATAGCCCTTATTGAGGAAGGCACACAAGTGATAGTTCCTGTAACACAGATTGATCTTCTTGAAAAGATGCAGTCCAATATAAAGGAAGTTGTGACAAGGGGAGCAGAAGTTACAGCTGTTGCAGAAGAATCAATGAAAGAGCTCGAAAAGTTTGTAAAAAGAATAATCTATATCCCGGAAACAATCAGTTTACTTACACCGGTTCTTGCCATAGTACCACTGCAGCTCCTTTCATATTATGTGTGTTCAGAAAAAGGTTTTGACATAGACAAGCCAAGAAACCTTGCTAAATCAGTGACCGTGGAATAATATTTTCCTGCGGATTAACCTTAGAACCATCCTGGGGGAAAACAATAAGGCAAAAGAATAAGTTAAAACAAAAAAACAGGCAAAAAGAATAGACAAAAAATATGACTATGCCCCGGAATTCATTCTTTCCGGGGCTTTGTATATTCAGTTGCAGGTCATTTTTCTTAAACATTTCCGAAAGTGTATTACTAATTTACCGGTATTTTTGGTAAACTCTAAGAGTCAGATATAACGCACCGTCATGATACATCTGTTTAATGATGGAAATTAAATCTGATTTTAAAAATAATTGGGGAACTCATAGTAGAAAATCAAGGGAAATTCATTTTTTCTCTCCATGATTTTACTTTAAGAAGGAAGGTTCTATGAAAAAAAACAAAAATCTCTACATCTTAAGTTTTATGATTCCTGTAATCATAATGCTCTTTGTGATTTACTACGGAGGGTTTTTACCCTTTGGCAGCAAATCCCTCATGGCCATCGACTTCAGCCAGCAGTTCGTCGACTTTTTCATTTTCTTTAAAAACAGGATTTTTTCAGGGGATATAGGAAATTTCTTTTATTCCTTTTCCAAGTCCCTCGGCGGGAATTTTATCGGTGTCTGGTCGTATTACTTAAACAGTCCCCTTAATTTTCTCTATGTTCTGACTCCGCTTAAATACATAGACTATACCACTGTACTTATAATTCTCATACGTTATGGTCTCATGGGTCTTACATTCACCCATTTTCTCGTGAAAAGACACGGCGGAGCGAAGGTAAACAGGTATCTTGTCCTTGCCCTTGCCTCAGCATATGCCTTGAACGGATACAATGTATCCTATCAGGTGGTTCCCATATTCTACGATGCATTCTGGCTTCTGCCACTGGTGATCATTGGACTTGAGGAGCTCCTTGACGGGGAAAATCCTTTAAAGTACATACTCCTTCTCGCGGCCACCATATTCATACAGTACTACATGGGCTACATGATCTGCCTTTTCATTATTTTCTACTCAGTTTTCTACCTTATTTCAAAGAGAAGGGATGAAAAGTGGGGGGATTATATAAGGTTCATGGTGGGAAGACTTGTAAAGGTTGCCCTCTGTTCCGTGCTGAGTATCGGACTTATATCCTTTATATTCATCCCGAACGTAATGAATCTTTTAGGATCAAAGGCAACGGGAAACCCCATGAGGTTTGAATGGAAACTCCAGATAAAGCCACTTGATATACTTTCAAAGTTCTTCATAGGAGCCTTTGACAATACTTCATGGCCTGCAGGACCTAACCTTCCCAATATATTTGTGGGATCCCTTGCAATGGCTGGAGCAGGTGTTTTCTTTACTTCAAAAGAAGTGAAAAGAGAAACCAAAAGAGCGGCGGGAGTAATACTCTTTATATTCTTCCTGTCCATGGTACATGAATTTACAAGCAAGATCTGGCACATGGGACAAAACCCTGCAGGATTCTTCTACAGATTCTCCTGGCTCGTCTGTTTCTTCCTTATTTACCTTGCATATCTTGGGCTGAGGAATGTCAGGGAAGTAAGCACAGTATTCGTATGCGGTGCTTTCGTAATACTTGCAGCGGCAGCGGCACTGGTTTTAAAACAGGAACAGTCATTCATGAAACCCTACCAGATAGTGATGACGATAATTTTCTTCCTCGTCGTACTCCTCCTTCTTTATTCAGATAAAACGAAGGACAGGTGGCTCCTCATACTTACACTGACAGTGGTTGAACTTGGAGCCAACACATACATTTCACAGAAGGATCTTCCATACAACAACTCATATAAGTTCTCCAATGCAGTTGAAGTCATAGGGGAAGCTATAGACAGAATAAGACCGGGGGATGACGAATTCTACAGAATATCCAAGTCATTCACAAGGAGTAAGAACGACCCCTTGTCCCTCGATTATCCCGGACTTACCCACTTCAGTTCAAACCTTGAATTAAATACCCGAGAATTCATGGATGACCTTGGTAACAATTCCGTTGATATGACGACCTTCTACATGGGAACCCCACTGACAGATGCTCTGTTCTCAGTGAAGTACTATATAACAAACGCAGACTACAGGGTGAAATCCAACGAAGAATCTGAAAGGACTTATTTCTTCGGGGAAGACGTGGAAAGGCCGGATCTTGTAAAAGACGAAAACCTCGTGGGTTCCACGGAAAGATTCTTTATATATGAAATCAGGAATATTCTTCCTGTAGCATTCGGAACAAGGGACTCAATTCTCTCAGTTCCACTTGTAAAAACAGAACCCGTGGATAATCAGGAGATGATTGCAAGATCACTTGAACCGGCTGAAGGAACCTATTTTACAGAAGTTCCACTGGGAATAACCGATGTTGCAGATGTAATCCCCCAGGGTGAAGGTACGAAGAAGTACAGGACTTCCTCTGAAAACAAGGAAGGAAGACTTACTTACAAATTCACTCCGGATACTGATGATCCATACTACATGGTACTTCCGAGGAACTTAAGCGACCACAAGAACGAACTCAGCATTTTCTTGAACGGAAGAAGCATAAAACTAAGAAGAAAGTTCACAGTGGATCAGCTCGTTACAGTGGCCGACAATGTAAAGGGTCAGGAACAGAGCATAGAAATAAGATTTACCAGAAAAGAACCGGTGGACATGGAAGGTTTCAAAGTTGTGAAACTCGACATGAACAAGGTAAATAACCTGATAAACAAAAGAAAGGCACAGGGGCTTAAAGTCACAAAGTGGGGGAGCAATTACATAAACGGTACGGTAAATATTACCGATGACAGTACCATGATGCTGACTTCAATCCCATATGAATCAGGCTGGCAGGTTAAGGTAGACGGACAGAAAGTGGAACCACAGGAAGTATGGGGAGCCCTCATGGCATTCCCGGTGACATCCGGCGAACACGACATCAGAATGACCTATATATCTCCTGGCTTTATCCAGGGACTTGTACTATCACTCCTTTCACTCATAGCTCTCTTCTTCCTTATAAGACAGAATCCACCTGAGATACTCAGAAAGAGGAAAGCACTGAAACAAAAAGAATTCCGTAATGCCACTACTCAAGTTTCAGACTCGGAAGACATAAACTATAGCAGGATATCCTCAGATGAGAACGAAACAACAGTAATATCAGATGAGACAGTCCTTACAAGACATTCAGGAGAAGATTCTGATACTGACCTGGAAGTTTCAGAAAAAAATGAGACTTCGGGAACTGAAGACGGAAAAGAAGAAAGTATATAATAATTCACAGTTTCAGAAAGAATATCAGAATAACAATGACCCTTCCGGCATGTTCAAAACAGAACCGGAGGGGTCATTGTTGATTTTTGGAATTTACTGTTTGTGACGGATTGTTCTCGAGGGTAAAGATGCTGACAGGTGAAGAAAAAGATGAGGATTTCTTAATGAAACATATACAGCCGGAAATTACGGAGTGGAAAAATGTTGGTTAAATCAGGCGAAATCAATCCAAATCCAATTCAGTGATCTCTTCTTCTCCGAGGGAAATTACCCCTCCTATTGAATAGGATTTTTCTCCTTTAAACAGGGAAGATTTAACCGTCAGTTCACCACCAGGCTGACATATGGTTTCGAAAAAATCACCGGTTTCATCTTTATCAAGATAACAGGCAGCTGCAACTGAACCAGTCCCGCATGAACTTTCTCTTATTAGTGTTTCTGTATCTCTTACATACACCCAGGGAACCATTTTTTTGTCTGCTGTATCAAGAAACATGATTCCTGCAGCTTCCGTATCATAGGTTTCTGTAAGATAACGGGTGACGGATTCTGCAAGGTTCCTGTCCTCTTCCTCATCGGGGATGACTGAATGGATAATACCATGGAAAAACACTGTGTAATAATTTCTGCCTTCAAAAAATACTTCTTCTTTTTTTATTGGTGGAGGAAGAGTAATTTCTGCAGTCACATTATCTGTATCGGCGATAACATCAATTGCATCATCAGCTCCGCTGACGGAGACAGAAACTGTATTTTTTCCGGATTTCCTATCCTTCAGGGCAAGATATAAACCGAAGGTTCTTGAAGCATCTCCGCAGAATTCTCCTCCCATCATATCCATTTCTGTAAGTTCCTTCTGAATTCTGACTTATAAATGCAACCTTTTCCACAGAAGGATCTTTTTCCATAATTATTCAGACACTTTTTTTCTGAGCGATGCTGGAATATCACCTATAATAAATCCTGTGAGATTCCCGGCAGGGTCCGCTCTCATGTACTTTACTTTTTTAATCATTTCCTATCACTCCTTTTGGAGAAAAATACAGTTCCTGCATTTGGATTCCCGGATATTTCCTATATTTTACTTCAGTATCACACGTAGTTATATATATCCTCACCGAATGAAGTGACTTTGCTGTAAATATTTACACCATTTTACACCCTGTGGCAGGATATTAAAATAATATGCTTTTAATGGATTTGGTTTATAGTATTGATGAGTGGCATGAATCCAATGTATGGATATGGACGAAATAAACGACTTTTTCCCTGAGTCCATATTCGTAAAGCACCTAAGTGGTAAGCAGAACAGAATAAAATGAATAAATGAGGATGTTATTCAGGGAACAATATTTAAGATAAGATAATTTTTCAGTCATTTTGTAACTTAATTCTCACTGGCTGATTTATAATAAGTATATAAGAGACTTCAGGGGGTTAATGAGATGAAATTAAGAAATTTATTTATGGCAGCAGTTCTTTCTGCTTCACTGGGATCAGCAGGTAATACCGTGGCAATGGCACAGGCTGTGAATTCACCACAGGAAATACAGACAGTCAGCATTTCTGAAAAGGCACCGGTTACCATGCTTTCAGTAAGTCTTCCTCAGGCAGGTAACAGAAACAATATAGTTGCGGTGGGAATAGGTGTAATTATACTTGCAGCCGCAGGAGTACTTATTTTTACAGGCAGAAAAGGGAAGGGCGGAAGAAGATAATCCCAAAAACAGGTTCAAATAAAGTTATTCTCGGAATCTGAGATTATTTCAAAACAAAACAAAACAATACAAATCAATACAAATCAAAACAATCTTTACGGGAGTTTCTCTTGCTGAAAACCCCGGAAAGATTGTTTTTTATGTCCGTTAATATTTATATGTATAAATGGAGCCGGTGACGGGAGTTGAACCTGCGACCTGCTGATTACGGGTCAGCTGCTCTGCCTCTGAGCTACACCGGCATAATAAGTATTATAGTACTTCATTTCATTATTTTAAAGTCCGGTTTATTTACCCATATACCTTCTGTCTATGTAGTCTTTTAAAATAAAAGCGGCATGGTTTCTGAAGGTAAAATTATTCTTTGTCAGGATGGCTTTTCTGTTGCCTGTGTAGACTATCTGAAGTGGGTGCGGATCTGCAATGTAACGTTTTACTTTGTTTTCTCCTTTTAATGCTGATACAAAGTTTGGATATAGCACATCGGCCTGTCTTATGGCATATACTCCGGCCCTTGGTATCCATTCCTGTGCTTTTATCTGAGCACAGTCTCCGGAGGCGAATACTGATGGAGCTGCCATTAAAGTATCGTCCGTTATTATAAGACCTCTGGGAGATACTCCTACACCACTTAAATGAAGGTTCTGCCCTTTGAACCCCGAAGATATCACTGCAAAGTCATATGGTATATTGGCTTTTGAAGTAAACACCTGATTTTCATTTATCTCATACACCTCTGATTCTGTTATAAGTTCAATACCTTTATCACTGAATTCACTCATGATCATTTCTGAAACTTTTTGAGGAAGAACTGGTGCAGGATACTTATTTTTCTGTATTACGGTTATCTTCATCTCAGGATGTCTCATCCTGAATGCCATGGCAAGTTCACAGCCCGCAGTACCGCCTCCGGCTATTACAAGATTTGATGAGCTGGGAATTACGGCACTTTCTTTATCCAGTTTATCTGCAAATGCTATTATTTTTTCAAGTGGCTTGGTATAAGCAACATTTTCCAGCCCTTCTGGATCTTTCATGGTATCTGTCACAATTCCTATATTTACAGAAATAAAATCAAAGGATATTTTACCGCTGTCTGTAATGAGTTCTTTATTCAGTGCATCTATTCCGGTGATTTTTCCTTCTGTAAACTGAGTGTTTTTCTCACTGCAGAGTTTTTCAAGATTAAAGGAAAAGTCTTCTTCTGAATAAATTCCTTCTATATAGCCCGGCAGCATCCCTGAGTAATACTGCCGTTTTGAATCGCTGACCATGATGAATCTGAAGGTATTTAATATTTCCTCAGGAAGTTTTCTCAAAAGGCTCACATTGACATGACCTCCGCCAGCCAATACAACAGTTTTCATTTCTCCACCTCCATTCGTGATATCCTTTATTATAAATGAAACAGATGGATTTTTTGATAATCGAAAAGCATGAAAAAACACTTCTTCAGTATTTCTCTTTC
>JBDHVQ010000007.1:0-22850 GCA_039809845.1 Clostridiaceae bacterium
TATCTTCAGAGAAGGCTCATGGACCTTAAGATACCCGTCGTAATTGTACTTGAAGGTGCATATGCTGCCGGTAAGGGAAGAGTTGCAAATGAACTCCTTTTGGGCCTCGATGCAAGGTATACAAAATTCCATGCCACAAGAGAGCCCTCCGAAGAGGAACTCAAGTACCCATTCCTCGATCAGTATTTCAAGACAGTTCCTTCAAACAACAACTTCATTATTTATTACAGAAGCTGGTATTCTCTTTTAAGTTACTACAGAACCAGAAAGATAAACCAGGACAGGTACAGATCGAGGGATATGCTTGTCGATGAAATAAAGGGCTTTGAAAAATCACTGGCTGACAACGGATATGTCCTCATAAAATTCAAGATAAGAATTGATCCTGACAAACAGGCAGAACACATAAAGAAGATGATGGAGTCACCATTGACCACCTGGAAAGCTCAGGAATATGACAGGGACAACAATGAACTCTATGTAAGGGAAATGGATACCCTCATGAATGAGACGGATACTCCATATGCTCCCTGGTATGTGATTGAATACACAAATAAGAAGGATACGACCTCAAGGGTTATGAAGCACGTTATCAAAATTCTCGAAAAGAAGCTTGAGGAAGCCTTGAATAAGCCTGAGACAACTCCCATGGAAAGGGACGGTAACTTTACTGGAAATCTCGAAGGTCCCATTTCATCACTGGATCTTACAAAGACCATCGATGAACATGAATATGAAAAAAGACTGAAGGACCTTCAGAACAAGATGAGGGAAATACAGTATGCTCTCTATCAGGAAAGGATACCGCTGGTTCTTGTGTTTGAAGGTCAGGATGCCGCAGGAAAAGGCGGCGGAATCCACAGGATTTTAACCAAACTGGACCCCACAAACTATACGGTAAATACAACTGCCGCTCCGAATGACGTTGAAAAAAGCCACCACTACCTCTGGAGATTTGCAAAGGAAATGCCCAGAGCCGGACACATAGCCCTCTGGGACAGATCATGGTACGGCAGGGTAATGGTCGAAAGGGTTGAAGGTTTTGCAACCAATGAAGAGTGGTCCCGTGCCTATGAAGAAATAAACAACTTTGAAAAGTCTATGACTGACTACAATGCGATAGTCATAAAATTCTTCGTGGTTATCGACAAGGATACCCAGCTTGAAAGATTCAGGGCAAGGGCTGAAAACCCTGCAAAGAGCTGGAAAATAACCGATGAAGACTGGAGAAACAGGGACAAGTGGGATAAATACACCGAAGCTGTCAATGATATGATTGAAAAGACCGATACTAAAGATGCCCCATGGGTCATAGTTGAAGGCAATTCAAAGCAGTATGCCAGGATAAAGATACTCGAGACAATAATAAGGACATGCGATAAAAAACTAAAACTCATCGATTACTCGGATGAGATGTCCCGTTACAGGGAATAACAGCATTTACTGTCGCTGAGTTCTTTCATATTTATTCATAGTATTAACATATTAATGCTTTTAGCATTTTAAGTTAAATGTTAATATTAAATGGGCTTATTTGTGGGATGTGACATATATACCACATACCGTTCAACACTTTTCTGCATGTAACATTTGCTTAAGAAATGATAAGCCTTAGTTTGAAATACTTTTTCAGGAGATGAAATGGAAAAAGAACTGGAATTAAACTCATCGAATTTTATAAACAGGGAACTGTCCTTCCTTGAATTCAACGAAAGGGTGCTGCAGGAAGCAAGGGATATGAACAATCCCCTTTTTGAAAGAATCAAATTTGCTGCAATTGTGACATCAAACCTCGATGAATTCTACATGATAAGGTACGGATCCCTGACAGACCAGATAGCTGCAGGTCTCACCAAGGAAGACCCATCGGGTCTTTCACCGACTGAAATGGCCGATGCCATAGATGACCGGTCGAGAATCCTTCAGAACGATTTATACAAGACACTCAATGAAGAACTGATGCCGGCTCTAAAGCAGGTCAACATAAGACCTGTCATAAGGGATAAGATGACAGAAGAACAGAAGGAATATACGGAAAAACTCTACGAAGAAAGTATCTTCCCTGTCCTGACTCCGATGGTTATAGATTCTTCAAGGCCCTTTCCTCTTATAATGAACAACAGTCTCAATATTGCATTGCTTTTAAAGGACAGGGAAGACGGAAGGACCTACCTTGGAACAGTAAGAGTCCCTTCTGTCCTCGACAGGTTCTACAACATCCCTGAAAAGGGAGTAAAGAACATAATACTTCTTGAAGACATAATAAAAATGCATCTTGAAAGTCTCTTTGACTCCTACGAGATACTCGATTCGGGATGTTACAAGGCCATAAGGAATGCAGACCTTGAATACGACGAGGACGATGCCCAGGATCTTCTCATGGTGATCTCTGAGACATTGAAGCAGAGAAAATGGGGAAGGGTTTTAAAACTCGAAGTTGAAAAGAACATTTCAGATGAACTCGTGAATCTCCTCATAGAAAAATTTGAGATTACACAGGAAAATGTCTTCAGGCTCGACGGGCCCCTCGACCTTACATTTTTAATGAAGATGGCAAATTTACCGGGCAACGACAATCTTAAATTTGAAAAGATAACTGCCAGACCTGTGCCTGAACTTGCACTTAATCCCGATATCTTCAATGCAGTATCAAGGCACGACATACTCCTTCACCATCCCTACGATTCCTTCGATTCAGTCATAAAATACGTAAAGACGGCTGCAAAAGACCCCAATGTCCTCGCAATAAAGATGACCCTCTACAGGGTTTCAGGAAAGTCACCCATAGTGGAAGCATTGGCTGAAGCTGCAGACAACGGAAAACAGGTCACAGTACTTGTGGAATTAAAAGCGAGATTTGATGAACAGAACAATATCAACTGGGCACTGAGACTCGAAAAGGCAGGATGCCAGGTAATATACGGCCTTGTGGGACTTAAGACCCATTGTAAGGCACTTCTCATCGTAAGACGTGAAAACAACAAGATGAAAAGGTACGTACATCTGGGAACGGGAAATTACAATGACGTCACTGCAAGGCTCTATACTGATATAGGTCTTATGTCCACCGATGAAGACCTCGGTGAAGACATATCAAATATGTTCAACAGACTTTCAGGTCAGACAAACATAAAGGAGCTTAAAAAACTCTCCATGGCACCGGACCACATGAGGGAAAAATTTGTGGAACTTATCCAGAATGAGGCAAGAAATGCCCGACACGGTAAAAAAGCAAAGATCACTGCAAAATTAAATTCCCTTGTAGACCGTGAAATCATAAAGGAACTCTACAAGGCTTCCATGGACGGGGTTGAAATTGAACTCATCGTAAGGGGAATCTGCTGTCTAAGACCTGGAGTAAAGGGATTGTCTGAAAACATCAGAGTAAGATCCATAGTAGGAAGATTCCTTGAACATTCGAGGATTTACTACTTCCACAATAACGGGGAAGACAACTACTGGATATCTTCCGCTGACTGGATGGAGAGAAACTTAAACAAGAGGATAGAACTTCTGATCCCTGTGGAAGACAAAAGGTGTAAGGAAAAACTCCACGAACTCTTAAAAATCACCCTCTCTGACAATACAAAGGCAAGGGAACTTTTATCAGACGGCAAGTACAGAAGGGTCGAGAAAAAGGGAGAACTTATAAATTCCCAGGAAACATTAATTGAAATCGCCAATAAAAAATTCAACAAATCGAGGAACAAGGCTCTGAAGGAGGGACTGATATGAAGATAATTCTCTGTAAGAACAACAAAAATGTCAAAGAACTCAAAGAATTTTTAGACAGGAACTTAAGAAAGGTAAAATTCGAGATGGTCGACTGCATCGGAGAATGCTCCAACTGCAAGAAGAAATTTATAGCAAAGATTGATGGAAAGGTATTTACAGGCAAGGATGAATACAGCCTTTTAAAAGAAATAAGAAAATACCTTAAAAAGAATGACGACTTAAAGTACCTCAATGAAGATTTTGAAGAAGATAATAAGGACGAGAGAAAAGACCGTCCCGTAAAATTCAAGGGGTATTATAAAAAGACCGATGACAGGATAATAGTAATGCTTCCACAGGAATTTGAAAGTGAAAACAAGGAAATACTGATAGCTTTCGGAGATGATTCTGAGGATCTTTATGAAATTGATGAAAACGGATCCGAGAAATCAAAATCAGCAGGAAATGAAACAGATAAATTACCGGAAACACCATCCCCTGCAGAAGGTCCTGAAAAGCCTGCTGTTAATCCGAGTTAATGACTCCCAGATATACAAAACATTAAATAAAACACTACGCCGCAAAGAAAATACCAGGAGAAAAATACTAAGATAAAAAGACTGACGATTATGAAAAAAAGATATTAAGAGAAGACAAAAATCCGGAAAAAACATTCACTGAATGGATCATCCGGATTTTTGTCATTAATGTCCTATATAATAATACTTAAAGATGAGTGTTACGACATGTGTATTGCATGGTGTGTCCTGCAGTATATATTCCAGGATATATATTGCAGGACATGTATTGCAGGATGAGTATGAGTGTAACAATATATACTGCAGGATAAGTTATTGATGATGTGTGATATTCTATAAGCCGGGGGTGATAAAGATTATAAGATTTATTCAGACAGGAGATTTTCATCTCGACTGTCCATTGGGGACACTTGAAAACACAGAGGAGAGAAGATCCGAACTTTTAAACCAGATCTCTGCTCTCTTTGGTTACGTCAGGAATTCTTCCCCGGATTTTCTCTTTCTTACAGGAGATATCTTCGACAATGACTACGTTTCAGAAAGGACTATTAAGTTTTTAAAAGACCACTTTGAAGCACTGAAGCCTGTGAAGATATTCATATCTCCTGGGAATCACGATTATATCGGAAGAAACAGTGCATGGACGGGGGAATTTCCGTCAAACGTACATGTATTCATAAAAACAGAAACCATAGAAATATCAGATGAAGTCACGGTGACGGGAACAGCATTCACTGACAGGCTCCAGAATGATTCTCTCCTTGAAGGACTTGATACAGGGAAGTGCAGAAGGGGAATAGATTTTTTGGTATCCCACGGGGAACTTACAGGGAATCTCTACAATCCCATGACAAGGGATGAACTTTCAGGATTTACCTTTTGCGCATTGGGTCACAGGCACGGTTACTTTAAGGATGGAAATATCTCATATGCGGGGGCTCCATACGGCAGAAGCTTCAAAGAGGAAGGAAATCATGGGTTTACAGAAGGGACAGTCGATGAGTACGGAAATGTGGAAATCACAAGGGTACTCCTTAAAGGAAGAAAATATATAACTGAAGTACTGAGTCTCTCTGATCTTGAATTTCCTTCCGACGGGGCACTGAGAGTTAGCGATATATTAAGGGAAAGACTAAAGGAAAAAGCATCATCCAATGATTTTATAAGAATAAAAATAACAGGTTTTACAGAAAACCCGGACCTTTTCACACCACGTATAATCACGGACCTTCTTCCTGAATACTCCTCAATAACAGTGGATACAGAAGAAATACTGTCCTACGATATTGAATCGATGAATGTTGAAGGGACACTTTCATCGAGGTTTATTTCACTCATCAAGGAAAAAA
Source organism: Clostridiaceae bacterium (assembly GCA_039809845.1). GTDB lineage: Bacteria > Bacillota > Clostridia > Clostridiales > Clostridiaceae > JG1575. The sequence goes on from JBDHVQ010000007.1 coordinate 5,603, forward strand.
TCAATAAAGCGGGAATGTTAAGTGAAGAAAACAGCGAAAAAACTGAAAATGAATCGGACATGGAATATTCTGAACGTGAAATATATGAATCGGCATTAAGATATGGTCTCATTGCCCTGAAGGGGATGAGAAACATATGACCATAGACAGACTTGAAATAAGAGAATTCGGTAAATTCAATGATGAAACATTGATCTTCAGCGATGGAATGAACGTGCTTACAGGGAAAAATGAAGCCGGAAAATCAACGATAGCCCTTTTTATTACATACATGCTCTACGGAGTTCCAAAGGACAGAAGAAAGGACGACTATTCATCGAGGGACAGGATAATACCCTTTGGAAAGTCATGTGCAAGGGGTGCCATGATTTTAAGCAAGGGGGAAAAGACATACAGAATAGAAAGATACTTCGGGCTGACCCAGAGGGAAGACACTATGCTTTTACTCAATGAAAAAACGAGGGAAAGGATAGTGATACCTGGTGAACCGGGAGTCTTTTTCACTGGCCTTCAGGAAGAAACTTTTACAAGACTTCTCATGGTCCACGAAATGAACCATTCAGTGGATTCCAAGGGAGCCCCCGAGATACTTGAAAAACTGAGAAACTTTGCACTGACAGGGGACGAAAAAATAAGTTCAGACAAAGCGGTTAAAATCCTCGAAGAAAAAATAAAGGAAATTCAGAACTCCAGAAAAACCGGGAAATACGATCTTTTAAAAGAAAGAAATTCATGGCTTAAAATCAAGGAAAACGAAACAAGGGAACTTAAATCACATCTTAATGTTTTAAAAACCCAGCTTCTCAATAAGGAAGAAGAAAGGGAAACCTTAAAAAAAGACATGCATATTCTTAAAGCTGCCGGTAATATGAGGGAAAAACTGAGGGAACTTGAAGACTACGAGGATATCCTCTTTCTATTAAGGAAAAAAGAAGAGACACAGAATAAACTTAAAGCCTTTCCCACAGGAGAAGAAATAGCTGAACTTAAAACGGCGGGAGAAAAAATAAACGAGGCTGATGAACTGAAAAATGTCATCAACCTTAAGACTAGGGAATACAATTCTTCCCTTGAAATCCTTTTTTCACTTGAAAACCAAAGGAAAGAGATTATATCTTCTGCTGAAGCAATTAATTATAGCTATGGAAATGAAGAAGGTACAGAAAAAGTAAATAACGGGAATCTTTCTCCCTTTACCCCTGAAAAAAGAGATGAATTAAAAAGACTTTCTGAAGATTTTATAGAAACCAGAAAAAACATCAATTTTCTTAAAAATACCGGAGAACTACCCCAGGATGAAGTAAATATCCTTGGCAGGGCATATCTTGATTCCATAGATAAAATAAGAAGGTTGAAAAACAGGACTCCTGAATTGATTCTACTGATTATTTCAGCAGTATTTCTGTTTGTATCTTTCTTTTTTAAAGTCCAATCAGAAAATCCGGAGACTTTCCCTGATTTATTATTTTCAGTGCCCGTAATACTTCTTATATTATCTGTTGGTATATTTATCTGGAAGAAAAGACAATCAGGAAATGAAGAGAAAAAAGCTTCAATGGCACTTTCAGTATTAAAGGATACATCAGGGCAGGAAAATACCGAGGGACTGATGGAACTACTAAGAATACTGAGTTCAGGCGGATTCAGTGTTACCCTTGAAGGTCTCATTGAAAAAGAAAAAACCGCAGAAGCCAGGATTAGAAATATCCTCAGTTCGTCAGGATGCAGGGATATCGGTGAATTTTACGATAAATCTGAAAGGTTAGAAGGAATTGATGCAGAAACTTCCTCCATGAGAAAATCACTTTCCAGGATGAGGTCTGAGATTGAGGAATTGAAGAAAATCCTCTTATCCCATGAAAAAGAAATGAAGGAAACGGTAAAGAGCCTTATATCCAATGAAAATAACCAATATTCCTCTCTGGGTTTACTGCTTACTGAGGGGACAGGATATATTCATCCTGAAAATTCATTCCAGAATGATACAATCCAGAATGATACAATCCAGAATGATTCAATCGAAAGTGATTCTTTCCTTTCCAGAGAACAGGGTTCTTCTGAAGTAGTTTCCGGCGAAAATATTTCTGAAGTTAAGAATTATTCTAAGAGTAACTCTGAAGAAAACAGAGAAGGACCTGGAATAAATGGAAACAGCAGGGTATCAGTGAGAGCAGCTGATTTTGAACTCACAGGTGAACAGTATAAGTCAGTAATTTCGGGAATAAGAAGGTTTATTCTTAAAGAAGATTATGTGAGAGAACTTGAAGCTGAATTAAAGGAAATTGTGGAAAGTCTTGAGTCTAAATCTCCAGATGGCGATTTATCAGAGATTGTGCTTAATCCTCCTTCACTTTCAGGTGAGGACAAGAAAAACCTCATGGATGACTTAAAGGATAATACTGAAAGAATTGAAATTTTGAGTGAGAAGCTCTTTGTATGTGAAAGGGAAATTGAGAATTTAAGAAAAGAAACCGAAAGAATATCTATGGAAACTGAAAAGCTTCCGGCCATTATTTCTGAAACTGAAGAAAATGATGCTGAAATGACGAGGCTTTTAAGAAAAGCTGAATCCCTTAAAATTGCGTCCGGAACCATTTCATCAATCCTCGAAGAAAAAAAGGAAGAATATCTTCCGAGGGTAAGTGAGAGGATGAGTATTATAATGGGGAAACTGACGGGTATGAAATACCCGGAAGTTTATCTTAAGGAAAATTTTTCCCTCGACTATGTGAGTGATGGGTTATCCCACGATATGAAATACCTGTCCCGGGGGACAGAAGACCTCATGTGGCTTGGACTGAGGACAGCTCTCTGTGATATAATATTAGACGGCGGAAAATTCCCTCTTATATTTGACGACAGTTTTATTCACCTCGATGATGAGAGATTGAGAGCCACAATGGATTATCTTGGTTCAAGGACAGGGGACAGGCAGATAATTATCCTCTCCTGCCAGGCAAGGGAAGAGAAAATCCTTGAAGAGACAGGACTTATTTGAGAATGAGGTAATTGCGATGTCCTATGTTGTTTTTGATCTTGAATACAATAATATGCAGGGTGTGACTGAGGATTTAAGAAAGTTTCTCCCAGGCGGTAAAGAGAAGATGAGATATCTTTATCCCAATGAAATCATACAGATAGGTGCTGTCAGGCTGGATGACGATTTTAATGAAACTGACAGGCTCAATATTTTCGTTAAGAATCAGTTCTATAAGCACCTTAATCCATTTATTTCTGAAATGACCGGCATTACTGAAGAAAATCTCGAAGTTGGTATTCCTTTTAAGGAAGCTGCAGATAAACTGAGGGAATTTTCATCAGGTTCAGTAATCATAACCTGGGGTATTTCAGATATATTTGAGCTCATAAGAAACTGCCATATGCATTCCATGCCCACAACTGTCATCGGAAGAAGCTACTGTGATCTTCAGGAACTCTGCGGGAGTACTGACTTTGAAAACAGGACTCCGGGGCTTAAGAATGCAATGATTAAATACGGTCTTTCATGGGAAGATGACAGTTTTCACGACGGTCTATACGACAGTATATGTACCGGCGAAGTTTTAAGGGAATATGTCAGGATCCACGGACCGCTCAGGGATCTTAAGAGCAGCCGGATTCTTTTTACTTCCGATTCAATTATGATTACTGGAATAAAGGTGAGGGATATTCCTGATTCAGAAATTACCCTGAGATGCCCTCTGTGCAGTGCCCATGTATCCTACGATGTCTCCATGAATTCAGACCACGGGAAAATAAATTCCATGTACCACTGTGATTCATGCGGTTCCTTTTTCACTGAGGAAATCACAGTGAAGGAAAACATGATAGGTGAGAGGAAGTATTTTAAAAAGATAAGGAAGGTACCGAAGGAATTCTTCAATATGGTACAGCGGCAGAAACAGGGAAAGCGGTTTTACTGAGCAGGAAGTATGAAAAACTTACACTGAAAAATTAACCTGTTTTTTCGTGAAAAAATAAATACATTTTTTATTTTTCATGTTATGATACAACTATCAATGTGATGGCGGACAAGAAATGAATATTATGTTTTTTCTCACTCCGAAGAGTGATACGGTATTTGAAAACTTTGACTCATCCATGAGGCAGGTGGCGGAAAAGCTTGAATACCACGGTTATACGGCCATACCCATCATAGATGAGAGCGGAAGATATATAGGAACCTTAACAGAAGGTGACCTTTTCCGCGTGATGAAGGACAGGGGAAACATCACCTTCAGGGATACTGAAAAGATCCGTGTGGAGGATATCCCGAGAAAAACCCTTCATAAACCGGCATCTGTTGATGCCGACATAGAAAGTATTGTGAAACTGGCAAGAAGCCAGAATTTTGTACCGGTGGTGGACGACAACGACGTATTCATCGGAATAATAAAAAGATCCGATATTATCGACTACTGCTGCAATTCAATGATTAAGAAACCCGTGAGGGTTATTTAATAAAGAAAGGCTGAAGTAATCTTCAGCTTTATTTTACGGAAAATTGAGGCTGTATCAAAGGGATACGGCACAGGAGGGAACGAATGAACGAAAAAGAGAACATGAACATTTCAGAAGAAGTTACTGCTTCTGAGGAAAAGGCACCTGAGACTGTTTCTACAGCCGGGGAAGTTGAGGCGGAAGAAGTTCAGGAAATGTCTATGGAAGAAGCGATGGCAGGTACAAACATGTCACTTAAAACAGGTGATGTTGTTACAGGCAAAATCATCAAGGTAACTCCGGAAGAAGTGTATGTCAACATAAACTATATGTCTGACGGCATCATCCCGAAGATTGAATTCATCAACGACCAGACTCTTGATCTTACTGAACTTGCAAAAGAAGACGATGAAGTCAAGGTTCTTGTAATGAAGATCAACGACGGTGAAGGCAATGTTCTTCTTTCAAGGAGAAGGGCGGAAGCTGAAGAGGCAGTTAAGAGAGTTGAAAAGGCTCTTGCCGAAGGCACACCCGTTATGTGTAAAGTCAAGGAAGCCGTAAAAGGCGGATTAAGGATGGATGTTCAGGGCGTACAGGGCTTCATGCCTGCATCCCTTGCATCTTCCAGCTTCATTCCTGACCTTTCCGTACTTCAGGGAAAGGAAATGGAATGTCAGGTTATAGAATTTGACAGGGCCAAGAAGAGAGCTGTCGTTTCAAGAAAGGAAATTGAAAAGGCAGAAAGAGCAAAGGCCAAGGAAGAAGCTTTCAAGACTCTTACAAAGGGATCAGTTGTACCCGGTAAGGTTACAAAGCTTATGAACTACGGTGCCTTCATCGACATCGGCGGAGTTGAAGGACTTGCACACATCTCTGACCTTGCATGGTCAAGAATCAAGCATCCTTCTGACGTTATCAGGGAAGGCGAAGATGTAATGGCACTGATCCAGGACATCAACGAAGGAACAGGCAAGATTTCCCTTTCCCTCAAGACAGATGAAAGCAACCCATGGAAGAACATAGACAAGTACCAGGTTGGTCAGACTTACCCAGGTAAGATCATGAACATCATCAAATCCGGAGCATTCGTTGAACTTGAACCCGGTCTTGAAGGATACCTCCACATCTCTGAACTTTCCTCACAGGGAAAGGTTGACAGAGTTGAAGATGTTGTTGAAATCGGACAGGAAGTCAATGTAAGAATCAGGGATATCAACCAGGATTCAAGAAAGCTCTCCCTCTCCATGAGAGAAGGCGGAGAAGACAGGTACTCTGACAGAGGCGAAAGATCTGAAAGGGCACCTAGAAAAGACAGGTCTGAAAGATTTGAAGCGTTCAGGGAAAATGCAAAGAACACTTCTGAAAGAAGACCAAGAAGAGAAAGATCTGAAAGAAGCGACAGAGGACAGAGAAGAGAAAGGGAAGTTGACAGGGGTTACCACGATACTACTGACAACTTGACTATCGGAGATCTTTTCGGAGATTTAAAGTCCAAATTCAACTTCGACGAAGAATAGAATCTTCCTGGTAACAATCAAGACAACAGGGTTAGACACAAGCCAGGCAAAAAGATCAGGTTAAAACTTAAGAAATAATGTAAAAAGAAGGCATTCTCTTCCGAACCGGAAAAGGATGCCTTCTTGACTTGGTTTGAAATCTTCAGTTAACACTTTGTTTTTAACCATAACAATGCTGCGGATGTGAAATAGACGGGCACTTAGGATATACTGTAATTATGGAAGAAAGAATGAAAAAACTTAAATTACACCTGATAAGGAGAATGATATGAAAAACTTTATTGAAGTCAGAGACCTTAAAACAATCGAAAATCCCCTGATAATAGACGTAAGGACCATACCCGGAGAACCTGACAAGGGATATGAGGAATATATAAACGGACACCTTAAGGATGCATATTATATGGACCTTGAAAAGGACTTGTCTTCACAGCCCGTCCCGGGATCCGGAAATCATCCATTCCCGGAACCTGAAAAATTCAGGAAAAAACTTGAATCCTTCGGTGCAGACAACGATTCAGTTTTTATAATTTATGATAACGGAGACAATTATTCTGCCGGAAGACTCTGGTTCTTACTGAAATACTTCGGACTTCAGAATATTTTTGTTATAAACGGTGGGATGAAATCAATAAAAGCTGAAGGGATTCCACTTACTGGAAACATTCCCGATTCGAAAAAAGGAAATCTTAAGTTTAAGGAACATCCTGAAATGCTGGCTGGATACGAAGAAGTCGAAGAGTTCTCAAAAAATCCTGAGAGAACAAAAGCCCTTGTAGATGCAAGATCCAGAGAAAGATACCTCGGCAATGAAGAAAATCTTTATGCAAAAGCAGGACATATTCCAGGCGCGGAAAGCTATTTCTTCGGGGATAACTACGGAGAAGACGGAAAACTTAAAAACAGTGAATTCTTGAAAGAAAGATTTGAGAACCTTGAGGGAAGGGATATCATAGTATCCTGCGGATCAGGAGTTACAGCCTGCGGCAATATAATAGCCATGGATGAAGTGGGCCTTAATCCGAGACTCTTTATTGGATCATACTCCCAGTGGCTCAACAGGGGAAATGATGTCAGGACTGAAGATGAAACCCAGGGGATGAGAAAATAACATATGCGCTATTTCGGTTTGCGGACATTAAAGACCGGCATTACAGTATTTCTCGCAGTACTTCTGGCAGACTGGCTTGCTCCCGGTGAAAGCTTCGTAATTATATTCACATCCATCGTAGCCCTTGAAAATACAGTTACAGATTCCTACCAGAGCGGACTTAAAAGACTGATAAATACGGCAGTCGGGGCAGTGATTGCTATCCTAATGATGTATACCGGCCTTCCCAAGGAATTTACAATACCCGTTGCAGTAATGGCCCTTATCATAGTAAGTAACCGTGTGGGTCTTAAAGGGAGTGTGGGCATATCAGGAGCAGTCCTTATAATTATAATGCTTGCAACTGACAGACACCCTGTCATGTATTCCCTCGTAAGATTGAGGGACACATCCATTGGAATAGCAACTGCAGTCCTTGTCAATATGCTTATATTCCCTCCCAAGCTTAAAAACCGTCTCATGGAGACACTTAATCAGCTGAAGGAAGAAAGGGATATTCTTATAAACAAGGTATTTCTGTACAGGGTAGGAGATGATTTTGACAAGATGCGGACACTGATCAACCTATTTTCAAGAGAGATAAATCAGTTAAAGGATGAAATGGGATTCAAAAGATCTGTGACAGATCCGGAACTTCTTATATACAGACAGCTTCTCATGGCATATGAAAAGATATATATCTACTGCGAAAATCTTTCCTTCATGAGCCACGATATTAAAATCACTGAAGAGAACAGGAAGGATATCGAAGAGATTTTAAAAAAAGAAATAGTTGCCGACGCAAAGGATGAATCTGAAAATGAAACGAGGGAGGAAGTAATCTATAACTACACCCTTGAAAAAATAATAAAAAATATAAGACATATTGAATCCTACACCCGTCAGCTGGAAGACCTTACCAATACACAGCCTGTAAAAAAGCAGGCAAATGTCTGATAAGAATAATATAAGAATAATATTAGAGTATTAAAAGAAATATATCGATATAAGAAAAATATAATAATAAGAAAATATCAAAAATATAAAAATATTATCAGGATAATGATCGGGGGAAAAGATGGATTACTATAAAAAAGCTCTTGAAGAACATAAAAAATGGAAGGGCAAATTAAAAACTGAACTTAACTGTCCTCTTGAGACAAAGGAAGATTTATCACTGGCATATACACCAGGTGTTGCAGAACCTTGCAGAAGGATAAGTGAAAATAATGAAGACTCCTATGAATACACCGGGAAAGGTAATACCGTAGCAATAATTTCCGATGGGTCTGCAGTATTGGGTCTTGGAAATATAGGACCCCATGCAGCGATGCCCGTGATGGAGGGAAAGGCAGCACTCTTTAGAAAATTCGGAGGCTTGAATTCAGTTCCCATTGTAATTGATACTCAGGATACGGAAGAAATAGTCAAGTTTGTAAAACAGATATCTCCGACATTCGGTGGAATCAATCTTGAAGACATTTCAGCGCCGAGATGTGTTGAAATTGAAAGAAGATTAAAGGAGGAACTCGATATTCCCATATTCCACGACGACCAGCATGGAACTGCAATTGTTACTACTGCAGCCCTTATAAATACCATGAGACTTACAGGCAAAAAACCTGAGGATCTTAAAGTTGTAATATCAGGGGTAGGTGCAGCAGGTTCCTCAATCATAAGAATGATGAAAGACATTGGGATAACTCATATACTTGCCTTCGGAAGAAAGGGAATAATAAGAAGGTCACTCAGTGATTCCTACGATTTTTTAAAAAAAGAAATTGCTGAAGGAACAAATCCTTATGACCTCGACATTACAATGGGCGAAGCCATGAAAGATGCCGATGTATTTATAGGTGTCTCATCTCCCGGAGTAATAACAGGAGACATGGTAAAGACAATGGCGAAGGATTCAGCAATATTTGCCATGGCAAACCCTGAACCTGAAATAGGCTATGAAGAGGCGCTTGAAAATGGAGTAAGGATCATGGGTACAGGAAGATCGGATTTCCCGAATCAGGTCAACAATGTCCTGGCATTCCCGGGCTTATTCAAAGGGGCTCTAATGGTAAGGGCAAAAGCAATAACAGATGAAATGAAGATGGCGGCAGCAGAAGGGATTGCAAACCTCATTTCAGACAAAGAACTTAAGGAAGACTACATAATCCCCGGTCCCTTTGATGAGAGGGTACCAGATGCCGTGGCTCATGCTGTGGCTGATATGGCTGTAAAACAAAACCTTGGGGGAATAAGAAAATAAAAAATATTACATTCTCAGAATGATTCTGAAAATGCCTTAACACATATTTTCGAAGAAGCAGAAGATTAATTAAGAAAAGAATAATACAGATAAAATCTGAAAAAATATTCATAATCAGAAAAACCACCCTTAATTGAGTGGTTTTTTCTATTGATAAGTATTATTTTTCTTCCTTCAGAAGATTTTCTATCATGCCGATCATGATTACTGCAAAGGGATTCTGCTTTGATTTAGAAAGTGTCATGACTTCCATTGGGATTGTAAATTCCTTTGAGTCGATCTGGTATATGTTTATACCTGAAAGATCCATGTTGCTGGTCCTTCTGTCAGGAATAAGGGTAACTCCCATGTTTTCCTTGACCAGAGTCAGTGCAGATTCTATTGTCTGGAATCTTGAAACCTTGTCGGGTCTGAATGACTTGGCTTCGTTGATGTTAAAGGGGAGATGGTTTTCCCTTGATTCAGGGGCAACCAGTGTGAAATTTTCATTTCTTATATCCGCAATTTTAAGAACAGGATATTTTTCGCCCCTGTCGTGGGCTTTTCCTGCAAGAGTTTCGTTGTCTTCAGATGCTGCAAGAAGGATTTTGTCTTCTCCGACTTTCTGACCCTTTGTCATGTCCCTTGAACCGGTACCGATGTAGAAATCAATTTTACCCTGCTTTAAAAGATCGTGGAGGACAGCTTCACTGTCTTCTACGATTTCAACATCTATATCCTCATGTTCTTCTTTAAAGGCCGGGAGAATTTTCGGAAGGAGAATTGATGTTCTCCATGAGGGGATACCTACAGTAACTCTTCCCTTGGATCCGTTTTTGATGACATTCATTTCATCCCTGAATTCATCGCCTATTTTAAGAATCTTTCTCGCTTTATCTATGTACATCTCACCGAAGTAAGTTGGTTTCAATCTCCTGTTTTCCCTGGTAAAGAGGTTTTCTTCAAGCTGCAGTTCAAGATTCTTGATGTACAGAGAAAGCGCCGGCTGGGAAATGTTTAATATTCCTGCTGCCTTTGTAAGATTTCCTGTATCTGCCAGGGTCACTACGTATTTCTGTTCTTTTAACTCCATACTGTCATTTTACCGCCTTAGTTTTTCTTATGTTTTATAATATGATGTTTATTGAAAGGGAAATTGTCGGCCTCCCCCGGAAATAACTTTTATATTATCTCCCGCAATAAATATTATCACTTTATATTATATGTCAATTAAGTCAATTAGTTAATACTTATTTTAACTATTTTACAAATTATCTATAGTTTAACTAAAAAGCGAATTAAAATAATGAAGTATTTGTTAATGAATTATAATTATTCACTTATGTTAACGTATTGTTTTTATTAAAATACAAAGTTAAATCCGTATTTTATGTTAATAAACCATACTGACCTTGAGTAGATTAAAATCCTCTGTTAAACTAATAGCTGTCGGAAACTATCGTTAGCAACGCTTTTTAGGAGATAAACAAATGGCACTGATATTGGCTTCGCAGAGTCCCCGAAGACAGGAACTCATAAGAAAAATAACTGAAGATTTCAGGGCTGTCCCAAGCAGCTACGACGAGAGTGAAACTGAATTCCACGGTGACCCTCAGAGTTATGTGACTGAACTTGCCTGTGCAAAGGCCTCTGAAGTATTCATGTCCCACCAGGAAGATACTGTCATAGGAATGGATACCATAGTTTTCATAGACGGGGATGTATTAAATAAGCCCCGGAATGAAGAAGAAGCGGTAAAGATGATGAGAGCGCTGTCTGGCAGGATGCATGAAGTCTATACCGGGTTCTGTATAAAAAGGGGAGACGGCGGAGAAGATATCGTGGGATACGAAGAGACTGATGTATTTTTTGATGAAATCTCCGATGAGGAACTTATTGAATACATAAGGACAGGAGACTGGAAGGATAAATCCGGTGCCTATGCCATACAGGGAGAGGCTTCCAAATTTGTTTCAAATATTGCGGGGGATTTTTTCAATGTGGTAGGTTTCCCGGTGAACAGGATTTACAGGGAACTGAGGAAAATAAATTATCCGTTATGGTAATTTATTCTTAATCTTTAATATCATCTTTAAATTTACACATTATAATAAATAACCTGAGGACATGGGACAGATATGTTTCATGTCCCTTTTACGTAGAAATTCCGACCGAAAACTTCCGGATGTCTGATATAATTGATAATTGTAAAAGCTGATTAGGACGTATCTTAAATGTTCATAATACCACCGGATATATATTCCGGGAGGTAATCAGTTAATGAGTGAAATAATGGATATGGCCCACTGGGAAAGACCCCAGGAAAGGCTTATGAAATACGGTGCCCAGACTCTTTCAAACGGGGAACTTCTTGCCGTTTTATTAAGGACCGGTTCAAAGGGAGAAGGAGTGATCACTTTTTCCCAGAGGCTTCTTTCAAAATTCGGGGGACTTAATGGACTTCTTGAAGCATCGTGCGAGGAACTCCTCGAGATACCGGGAATAAAGGAAGCACGGGCTTCACAGATAATAGCAGTATCAGAAATGATAAAAAGATACCGTAACTTCAGATCCGGTGATGAATTAAGAATCATTTCACCCGGGGATGTAGGTAAACTCATGATGTCTGAAATGAGGGAACTTAAAAAAGAAAAACTGAAAGTACTTATTTTAAACACCAAGAATAAAGTGATGGAAATTACAGAGGCAAGTGTCGGAAGTCTTAATTCATCCATTGTCCACCCGAGGGAAATATTCAGGGAGGCAATAAGAAAGAGTGCAGCTTCCATAATACTCGTCCATAACCACCCTTCAGGAGATCCTTCTCCTTCAGGGGATGATATAAATTCAACGAAAAGAATCAGGGAAGCCGGAACAATCCTTGGCATTGAACTTCTCGACCATATAATAATAGGGAGCGGAAGCTATGTCAGTTTAAAGGAAAGAGGCTTCTTTTAAAGGAGAAAAGATGTTTCTTTTAGGCGCAAGAAAAGAAATTGCGGTGGATCTTGGAACCAGCAATTCCCTAGTCTGGACAAAGGACAAGGGAGTAGTATTCAGGGAACCCACCGTCGTATGCTACGACACCGAAATGGACAGGGTTGAATCCGTCGGTGAAGAAGCAAGGAAGATGATAGGCAGAACTCCCGGGAACATGGTGGCGGTAAGACCCATGAAGGACGGGGTTGTGGCAGAATTTGACATGACAGTGGAACTTATAAGGTACCTTGTTAAAAACAGCCTCCCGAGGAATATGTTCACAAACCCCAGGGTTTTGATCTCCCACCCATCAGGAGTTACCCAGGTTGAAAGAAGTGCCCTTAAAAATGCAGTCATCAATGCCGTGGGAGAAAATGTGGTGCTCTGTGAGGCTGCCCTTTGTGCAGCGGCAGGTGCCGGCCTTGCGGTAAATGATCCTGTGGGCAGCATGGTGGTCGATATGGGTGCAGGAACAACAGAAGTCGGTGTCGTATCCATGGGCGGAGTTGTCGTTTCAAAGTCATTGAGAATCGGCGGGGAAGAACTCGATGAGGCCATAATTTCATTCATAAGAAAAAAATACAATCTTCTCATAGGAGAAAGAACCGCTGAAGAAATCAAAATTAGCCTCGGAACTGCATTCAAGTTCGAAGAAGATTCTGATGGAAAAAGAAGTGAGAATCCTGACTATGAAAAATCCATGCAGGTCAAGGGAAGGGATCTTGACACAGGGCTTCCAAAGGACATTAAAATCACTGAAAGTGATGTAAGAAAAGCACTGGAATATCCCGTAAGCCAGCTTGTCGATGCAGTGGTTACAACCCTTGAAAAAACTCCTCCTGAATTATCCTCAGATATTATGGACAGGGGAATTACCTTAACCGGCGGAGGAGCCCTCTTAAGGGGTATAGATACTCTCATTTCAGAAGAGACCAGGATGCCTGTATTCATAGCTGAGTCTCCCCTCGACTGTTCCATTATGGGGGCAGGTATACTTCTGAGTAAATTCGATGAACTTCAGAGAAGAATGAAATAATGGAAAACTTCGGAGAGAGAAAATCACCGAGGTTTGGAATAACCATTGCAGCAGTAACGGTAATTCTCACTGCAAACCTCATATATTCTGAAGTTACGGGTAATACAGGACCCATTGCAGGAACTGCAGGATTTTTACTTAACCCCATACAGAAGGCATTCTACGCCATAAATGACAGGCTTGAAACCGCCGGTGAATTCTTCATGACATTTGATGAAGTCAAAAATGAAAATGAGGAACTTAAGAAAAAGATCGCTGAAAATGACGATAAAATCAGGCGTTTTGATGAAATACAGAAGGAAAATGTTGAACTTAAATCCATGTTTGCATTCCGGGACAGGTACAAGGAATACAACTACCTCGGCACCAACGTTATAAACAGGAATATTGTCAACCTCTCACCTGCATATACCCTCGACAAGGGCTATAACGACGGGGTAAGACAGGGGATGGTGGCAATAACCTACGAGGGACTTGCCGGCCAGGTTACTGAAGTTTACGCCACACACTCAGTCCTTGAGACCATATCGAGTGAAAACGTAAAGGTATCTGTGACCACTGCAGGTTCAAAGACATATGAGGGTATACTTACAGGAACCCAGGTCCTCGACAGGGTAAAACTTGCAGAAATAACCCAGTTGTCCCTGGAATCCGATGTCAAACCCGACGACTTCATAGTGACTTCCGGTATCGGAGGATTTTATCCGCCCGACCTTCCCGTGGGCAGAATCAAAAGTGTTTCTGAAGACAAGGGGAAACTAATGAAGACGGCAGTAGTTGAACCCATAGTTAAATTTACAGGTTCTGAGCAGTTTTACATAGTTATGCCATTAAACGGAGAGGAAGTGATCTACTGATGAAAAGAATAATACTCCTTGCAGCATCCCTCATCCTCTTTCTCATTCAGTCGGCTCTCCTATCAAGATTTCCCATATGGAACAATGTAATTCCACTCCTTTTTACCTTCGGACTTGCATCATCCATATATGAAGACAGATGGGATGCACTTATCCTTGGATTATTCACAGGATTCCTTATAGACATTTATTCACCCCATCTTTTCGGGATCAACATGCTCCTCAATATGTGGACGTACGTCGCAGCATGGAAAATATCAGGGTATTTAAGACGGGACAATAAAATACTGATGGTTATATTCATGGCTGCAGCTGCATTTACAAGATATACAGCACAGTATCTCATAATGAAGCTTGCTGGAATCCCTGCTGATTTTAAAAGTGTAGGTGTACTTACACTCATGGTTCTTCTGATAAGTCATTTCTCTATACTGATTTACAGAAGGGTAACCGAGCCACCCCGCAGAAGAAGGAGAAGAAGGTTCAGACCGGGAATCTAAGATTGCATTACAATCATGCTCTAATATATGCATAATCTTTGGTAATGCATATAAAAATGCATAAAGGATAACAGTTGAAATAAATTCTGATAGAATATCTGCTCATTGAAAAATGATGAAAAGTTTTATTTGAAATAATTCTTTAAAAAAAATCTGATGGAAAGAATAATTCAGATTAAGACTATTCATGATCAGAATGTTTATTGCAGAGATTTTACAATGATTCAACTGAAGATTTATAACAACACGTCGGAGAGAAAAAATGATCAATTCAATATTATCCGCAGGAGGAGGTGCCGGAGGCACAACCACCGGAATTCTCCTGGCGGAGGAAATTATAAGAAAAGGCGGGAAATGCCTCGCAGTGGATGCAAGGTCCATAAGAAAGGCAGATATCTGTCTCTCCCTTGAAAACCTCATACTGGGTGTTTATGAGGGCAGAGGGGAGATATCTGGATATATTTACAGTGAAAATGATTCGCTGCCCCATTATCTTGCAGTGGCCGGCGATGTTTTAAACGGAGATATCTCATCTGAAACTGCCTTCAGGGAATCCCTTGAAGAACTTAAGAACCAGTATGACGAAGTCATATTGTTTGCCGATGAGGATTTAATCTTAAGATCACCTGAATGGGCAGACAGAATCATTGTCGTTCTGACTCAGGATCAGGCGGTTTTAAGAACCGCAGATAAAATAATCACAGATCTTAAGAATGCCGGTGCTGATGAAGAGAAAATCTTTATATTTATCAATAAATGGGAAAATACTCCCGAGGGTTCTGATACTGCATTTCTTTCAGGTGAAGAGGATATTTATTCTCTCTTTGAAGAGGAAGTCTTAGGAAGAATTCCTTTTAACCAGTCACTTAGACTTTTTTCAGATTCAGGAAAAAGAGAATTTATTCCTCCTGAAGTGGCAGGTTACATATTCAGGTTGTCTGAAAAAATAAGGATAATGTCAGATGAAATAAAGCTCAATGAAAAGCTTCTTGTTAATTCATCTGAAGAAGATGGAATCAGCTTAAAGCTTCCTGCTATTTCAGAAAACAGTGAAGCACAGAGTAAGGAAAAAGAAGGAATATCTGAAGAAAAGGGAATATTCAGAAAGATGATGAACCTTCTCAAAGGGGGAAGGGAATGAAGCCGGGAAGACTTAAGGTTTTTTTAAGAACCCTTGGTAAAATAGACTTTATTATAGTCTTTACCATAACGGCAATGGTTCTTTTCGGAATCTACAATATAAATATAGCCACCCAGATGAATTACGGGAACCACTACTTCAGAAACCAGCTGATATTCTTCGGGACAGGAATTATCGCATCAATTGTGATTATGGTTCTGGGACTCAATAAAATCCTTAGAATAGTACCCATTTTTTACTGGGTAACAAATATTCTTTTAGTGCTTGTCTTAACCCAGGAAGCCAGAGGAGGTGCAGCAGGGTGGTTCAGTTTAGGACCTTTTTCAGTACAGCCGGCGGAACTTGCCAAAGTTTCAGTCCTTCTCATTGTCAGTAAAAAAATGCAGGATTTCAAGGGCAGGATCAACGATCCAAAGGTTTTTATGATAATCACAGGATATGCTCTTCTGCCTATGGTCCTCATGATGCTGCAGCCTGAAATGGGCCTCACAATGGTATGCTTTTTCATAGTATTTTTCATCTACTTTGTGATGGGACTGAAACTGAGGGTATTTGCAGGTGGTCTTCTCCTTTTAGGAGGAGGGATATTCGGGGCACTTTCAACAGATATAGTTCCCGAACACTGGAAATCAAGACTCTATACATTTATTTCAGGAACCACGGATGAACTTAATGTAGATTACCAGCTGAACACTGCGAAAATTTCAATAGGATCGGGGCAGATATACGGTTCAGCAGCTCCGGGCTACTACAACTGGATCCCTGAAAATTATACAGATTTTATTTTTGCCGTTATATCAGAGAACTTCGGATTCATCGGTTCAGTTCTCCTTGTCCTTGGATATGCAGTCATTATGGCAAGACTTATAACTACTGCCAGAAAGACAGATGACATCGCAGCAAGGTGTATTACTACAGGGGTATTTGCAATACTTCTCTTCTCAGTCCTTCAGAATATAGGAATGACCATAGGACTTATGCCCATTTCAGGTATAACTCTTCCCTTTGTTTCCTACGGGGGCTCATCACTTCTTACAAACATGGCTGCGGTTGCCCTTGTATTAAGTATAGGTTTAAAGAGAAGAAGAGTAATGATAGGATAGAATAAATAAACTTAAAGAAATTTAATAACTGAACAGTCAGATGGTATCGGCTGAAAAGGCATTAAAGAAAGACCTCAGGATTAATTAATATTCCCGGGTCTTTTTTTTATGGTAAAATAATCTGATGTGCTTTGGATAAAACTGCGTCTGCAGCAATAAATATAGTTCACTATTAAAATACAGGTATTTATAAATAAATACCGATACTAAGGTAAATGAAACAGATAAAGAAATGGCTTTCCGTAAAAGGTAAACTTGCGGAGCCAGAAGGAAAAAAATATGGAAGTAAATAAAAATACCGAAGAGACCAAAAATACTGAAAGAAATAAAATTACCGAAGAAAATA
>JBDHVQ010000008.1:0-22363 GCA_039809845.1 Clostridiaceae bacterium
CATTAACAATTGATTCTCAACAAGAAGATCATAGTCTTGAACATCATAAGCTGTACGCATCGTGAAAATATTAATACGTCATTTTGGAAGAGAATAATAACTGACAGAAAGGATTCAGCCGTAATCTTTCAGCATGAGAAACGGATTGAAATCCTGTAAAATACAGCTTTCTGGAAGTTGTAACAAGGATTTTTTCCGAGGGTTGAGAATATTAAACCATAAAGATATAATTTAACTATACCAGGAGGTTTGATTATGAATAAAAAACTTGCAGATGAATTATTTTTTTCCAAAGAAGCTGCTGAATATCTCAATATAACTCCACAACGACTGAACAAATTAATAAAAGAGGGTAAAATTAAGCCATTAAAAAAGAACCCTTCCGGTACAATATTTCATATTGATGATTTAGAAAAAAGAAAAGAAGAACAAAATATTTTTGAGAATATAGATGAAGGAGGGGCAAATGGAATGTTTCAGTTAGATACTGATATAAAACGGGAAGCTTTAAACTTTGCCACTCTGATGAATTCTCTGGAAATTACAGAGCAGAAACTGGAATCTCTTTTTGTTGAATTCAGTAAAATTGCTGATGTCTCTGTGTTAATGATTAATAATAAAGACCTGTTGGATAAATACACAGACTTTTTTAAGATTAATACTGAACGTCTTATCAAAGAATTTGAATTTGCCCGCAGAGCATTCTCCAATCTGAGAAAGACTGATGAAATAATTAAAAGAGGCAGTGAAAATTATCCACCACTTTTAGCAAAAACACAGCAAGCTCCCCGTTTTTTATATGTGAGAGGAAACAGTGCACTTTTACTGGAGAAACGGACTGTTGCACTTGTAGGTTCCAGGCAATGTTCTGAAAAAGCAGGAGAAAACACCAAAAGGCTTGCAGCAACACTAGGGAATAATGGGATAACTATTATTTCAGGATTAGCCAAAGGAATAGATGTAACTGCGCATAAGACTGCTTTAGAATATGGGTTTAATACAGTCGCTGTTCTAGGAACAAACCTCAATCAATATTATCCGATTGAGAATAAATCTGTTCAGCTTGAGATTGAAAAAAAGGGACTTATAGTTTCTCAGTTTTCTCCGGCAACTAAAACTAAAAATTGGTTTTTCCCATTAAGAAATGGGGTAATGAGTGGATTGTCTTTGGCAACCATAATTATGGAAGCAGGGGAAACTTCGGGAGCCTTAAAACAGGCTGATTTCGCTCTTAAACAGCAAAGATAGGTCCTTATCCCCAAAAATACACTGGAATTAAAAACATTGACATGGCCTGCTAAATATGTCAGCAGAGGTGCGAAAATAGTAGAAAGTCCAAAAAAGGTTCTTGAAATTCTTGCGGACAGCAATATTTTTCGGACTAAAAATAATGAATCATACCGACACCCCGTTCCTGCAGATTATATTTATGACGAAACCGAAGAAAAAATCCATCCTTCAGAAAAATGCTCTGCCAACGGAGTGAATGAGGTACAGTTATGTTCAGAGGCACAGGTGAATTAAAAGGTTTAGCAATAGACTATGATAGTTTTAAAAATGTTCCTTTTTATAAATGGAAGAAAATAAACAGTTTAATTCATTGTCTTTTAATAACAACTGCGCAGGAACGCTAAAAAAATCTTAAAGGTGTTTTTCAGTTTTCCGGAAATTTATACGGAAAAACCGTGATATTAATCGATGATATTGTAACAACGGGTGCTACATTGAGGGAATGTACCAGAGTCTTGAAAAATGCAGGAGCAGAAGAAATAATAATTGTCGCCCTGGCCATAAATCAATTGGGATCATCATAATGGGATACCGATCTGCCAAAAGTCAAGTGTCTCTCGTGCGGAAGTGGAATGAAATTATTTGTTGCGGATCAGGGGACCTAAAAAAGGTAAGTATTTTTATACATGTAAAGAATGTTTTATTAATAATAATTTCAGTTCATCCTTGGAATTTTTTACTGGGTGGGAAAATTTTCTTATGGAGGAAAACCGAAAATTTAAAGAAGCAAACCATGTGGAGATTCAAGACAAATGGCTTGATGCTGAATGGGACGATTCTTTTTTTGACAGATTCAAGTTAATAATTAATCTGAGGGCTAATTTTTCTGTTTGTAGTAGCAGACCAAGGAATTTCAAATAATCATAAATTAATGTGAAGTATCTAGAATCATTCAGGAAAAAAGCAGAAAGATATGACACAAGCTTTGGTTGTTTATGTTTTATTGAAATTCACCTGAGGAAATGATATTATAATTGATACTGAGTAAGCCAGACAGTCGCTGCTTCGTTTGAAGGAGAGGAAAGTCCGGGCTCCGCAGGGCAAGGGTGCTGGGTAACTCCCAGTGAGGGTGACCTCAAGGATAGTGCAACAGAGATATACCGCTGATTTTATCAGTAAGGGTGGAAAGGCGAGGTAAGAGCTCACCAGCATACTGGCGACTTTATGGCTATGTAAACCCCACCTGGTGCAAGGCCGATTGTGGGACATATGGAGCTGCCCGTTCCGTCCCCGGGTGTGCCGCTTGAGCCTGCCAGAAATGACAGGCCTAGACAGATGACTGTCTAATACAGAACTCGGCTTACAGACTTACTCAGTATTTTATGTATAAAAAGGAATCATAAAAAGCAGCAGAAACCTATTGGTATTCTTGCTGCTTTTTTTATGATCCTGCTTTTCGTCACTAAAGCCTTGGGATCCGAATAATTTTTTTTATTTATTCATATAATTTTTTTGACCAGTTTTATGGTTGTATTCAAACTAATTTTTTCATAAAAGTTTATTTTCTTATAAAATCTATTCTTCTTAACATTATTTGGTCAGTGATTTCCAGAAAAAGAATCCGGGTTCTTTTACTATTTTTAAAGTTGTACCCTATGTAAAGGTTTAATATACACCTGTAGTGTCGGCAATTAATAATAACTCATAAAATTATACTTTTTAAAGATAAAATTAAATATGAAACAGCAAAAAATAATAATAAATCATTTGATTATTATTTGACATTAACGTAATGTTAATGACTAAAATAAGTCTGAAAACATTTTCCTGAATATCTTATTAACAATTATGGGTGCTCGGGGATATAAAAGGGAGGATTTTAATCTATGACATCAGATGTATTATCTGAAAATCTGATAACGGCACAGGAACAGAAAAAAAGACTTGATGCTTCTTTTTTCAGAAAAGGAATATTGACAGCATTGATTTCCGGTATCGCATACGGACTTTATTCTGCTTTCCTTACTCTTGGTATGAGCAAAGGTGTTTGGGCAGGTTGGTACGAAGGACCTGGACTTTCTGATTTCTCAAAAGTTTTTATCCTTGCAATCCTGGGAGCCGGAATAAACGATATTATTTCTGCAGTCTGGGCACTGGTAAAAGTGACTGCTTCAGGAAAATTTACTGACTTTCTTAAAACACTGAAAACCAAGCCAGGAATAATAATGGTAGCTGCTGCACTTATTGGAGGTCCCATAGCAGGAGTTGCATATGTCATTGCACTTCAGATGGCAGGATCCATTGTAATACCCATTGCTGCACTGAATACCGCAGTGGGTGCTGTTCTTGGAAGAATACTCTTCAAACAGGAACTTAATGGCAGAATGATTACAGGAATTTTAGTCTGTGTTGGTGCAAGTTTCATGATAGGACTTTCTGCAGGTGGAGATACCGGGACAGGTGTACTTACAGGTATACTGATAGCCCTTGTTGCTGCTTTCGGCTGGGGGCTGGAAGGATGTGTTGCAGGTTTTGGAACCAGTATGATTGACTCGGATATTGGAATTACTATAAGACAGGTAACAAGTGGTCTTGTGAATCTTTTTATTTTATTCCCAATTCTTACTGTAATCGGTGGAAATAATGTCAGCTTCGCCGGAAATCTTTTGAAGAGCGCTTTTACAGATGGGGGTTCAATTATCTTTTTTATTATAAGTGGATTCTTTACTTTATATGCTTTCAGTCTCTGGTATAAAGGCAACAGTATGTGTGGGGCAGCACTGGGAATGGCCTGCAACGGAACTTATTCGTTCTGGGGTCCACTCTTTTGCTGGCTTGTCATAGGAGTTTTGTTCGGACTTCCCGGATATGACATTCCTGGTGTTGTATGGTTTGCAGCAATACTTATGGCAATAGGAATATTTATCATTGCAGTAAACCCGTTGGATTTTTTAAAAAAGAAGGAGGCTTAAAAATGAGACTTCCGTTGAATTATGCAATTTTAAAATATTTTACCAGGGTTGAAAGGGCTTCTGTCAATGAAGTAATGGATGCTCTGAAGAATGAATTCGGTAATCACAAAGCTTTCAGAAAAACATCCATGATTGAATCACTGATGACCGCCAAAGAGAATGGATTGATTGATGAAACCGGATATGAACTGTCTGGGGGAGAGCTTGTTGTTTATTACAGTGCCTCCAAGGATCAGAAAGATACAATCAATAAGTATATTTAAAAGAAACCAGGAGGATTTATGAGGTATTACGGTGGGGAGGCAATAGGACTCATTGAAACTATAGGAATGGTCCCGGCTATTAAAGCATGCGATGAAATGTTGAAAGCTGCCGATGTCGAGCTTATCTCATATGAAAATGTGGGATCAACTCTTGTAACAGTAATTGTAAAAGGTGATGTGGCGGCCTGCGAGTCCGCCGTGGAAGCCGGAGCCAGAGCGGCTTCTGCAATAGGAAAACTTACTGCAAAAAATGTAATGAAAAGACCGGTGCGGGAAGTTGGAGATATTGTTTCAGTCCATGACATCGATGATGGGGGTGGCACAGAATAATGAGAGCTTTCGGAGCAATTGAAGCGTTTGGGCTTGTTTTTATCCTTGAAGCTGCCGATGCAATGGCAAAGGCCGGAGATATAAGGATTATAGGTTATGAAAATGTGGCCAGCGGTTATATTTCGGTTTTGGCAGAAGGAGATGTATCAGCCTGCGAAGCTGCTGTTGCGGCAGGAATCAAAGCAATTGAAAATATAGGGGGAGAAGTATACAGCAGCGTTGTAATTCCAAGACCCCACAAAGATCTTATTAAAATCACTGAGCGTTATAAGATTGAAAATCTTCTTCCATAGAGGCTGATATGAATATTATTGATACGGATCTTCTTTCCGTTCAGGAAGCGAGGATTATTCTGGAGAATTCAATTTCTGCAGGAAAAATTTTACGAGAAACGACAAAGGAAAAAAGAACAGAATTTTTACAAAAGATATTGAAATATTTTGAAAAAAATTCATGGAAATTAACAGATGATGCAGTTCGTGACAGTGGTTACGGAAACCCATCCCACGAGTTACAGCTGATTGAATACTATCTTGAAAACATAGAAAAAGAACTGAACAAATTTTCGGAAACGGGAAACGTTACTTCAAATCCATGCGGTGGAAATATTCTCGGTTTATCTGCCGGGACTTGTCTGAGTTTTATTCCACCATATCTGACAATACTTACTACACTTCAGAATATTACTTTCGCTGTGTGGACAGGCAGTCCCTTAATACTGGTTCCTGACAGAAAATGCAGCAGTTCAGTTATAAGGATTACAGAAGAGATTCAGAAAATATCAGATGAAATTTATTATCCCAGTGAATCAGTAACCTGCTTAAGGTATATCTCTGCCCGTGGAGAAGAAGAACTATGCAGTTCAGAAAACATTTCATTTATTACTGAAAACTGTCTTTCTGAAAGCTGCAGGGAGCAATTTGATAAAGGAAAAGTCTGGTTTGAAGCATCCATCGGAAACAATATAGTTTTTATTGAGAAAAGCGCTGATCTTAAAAAAGCCGCTGAAGAAACTGTAAAAGCAAAGAGTTTCAATAACGGACTTATGCCTGGAGCAGAACAATCTGCTGTGGTTGAAAAAATAATTTTCGATGATTTTAAAACAGAGCTTCAGAAACAGGGAGCATATTTTCTGAGTGAAAAAGAACAGGAAAAACTCTTTGACACAATATACGATAAATTTTTACAGCCACGAAAGGAATTGATTGGCAAAGATGCCCTGTATATTGCGGAAATTGCCGGAATATCGGTTCCTTCTTCCACTAGAATTCTTGTTGTCACAAAACCGTATGTTTCTGTCAACAGTCCTTTTTCAAAAGAAAAATACCACCCGATACTCTCGCTCTTTATTGAGGATGACTGGAAACATTCCTGTGAGAAATGTATTGAACTTCTGCTGAATGACAGAAACGGACATTGTCTTTCAATATACAGCTATGATTCCTATGTCATAGAACAATTTATTAAGAAGAAACCGGTTGCCAAAATACTGATCAATTTGTCTACAGCCTTTGGCGGCACAGGTCTCACATCGGATTTACCACTCAGTTTTTCACTTTCAACTACTCAGATTGCTGGAGTTCCTTCTAAAAGTCTTGTTCCATATCACTTCATGTTTTTCAGGGAAATAGGAACAGCCAATGGAAGGGATTTCCATACAGAAGAAAATAAAGAAATAGAAAACCACTATAATGGCAGTCTTTTCATCAGGACTGCTGAAGAAGCACTAAAAAACCAGGAGGAATTATGGATTTAAAAGAATTCGCTTTGCAGCTGTCCAAAGCGACTGAATCAATGACACCCGAACAGAGAAAACAGGTCCGGGAAATGTTTGGAAGAATATCTGACCAGCTGGCAAAAGAAGAAACAGATAAGACTGATATAGATTATGAGGGTACAGAAGTCCCGGATGCCCCAACTGAACGGTTAAAGGCATTGAAAGAAAACTTCCTTAAACAGGTTCCGACAATAACCATTCACAGAGCTAAGGCTGTAACTGAAATTACCAAGGAAAATCCGGGAATGCCAAAGGCAGTACTCAGAGCAAAATGTTTCAGACACTGCTGTGAAACTGCTCCCCTTGTAATCATGGACAACGAACTGATTGTCGGGGCCCCGAACGGAGCGCCGAGGGCAGGAGCATTTTCTCCTGATATTTCATGGAGATGGTTGAGGGATGAACTTGAAACAATAGGAGAAAGATCACAGGACCCATTTTATATTTCAGAAGAGGATAAAAAATACCTTAAAGATATAATTTTTCCATATTGGGAAGGAAAATCACTCGATGAACATTGCGAGGACCAATACCGTGATGCAGGAGTATGGGAACTTTCAGGAGAATCATTTGTTTCGGACTGCTCCTACCACCAGGTAAACGGGGGAGGGGATTCAAATCCCGGATATGATGTGATTCTTATGAAAAAAGGAATGCTTGATATTCAGAATGAAGCAAAAGAACATCTTGAAAAGCTTGATTATTCAAACCCTGAAGACATCGACCGTATTTACTTCTATAAATCAGTAATTGAGACTACCGAAGGGGTAATGATTTATGCAAGGAGAATGTCTCAGTATGCAAAAGAACTTGCTGAGAAGGAAACCAATCCAAAGAGGAAAAAGGAACTTGAACAGATTTCCAGAAACTGTGAACATGTTCCGGCACATAAACCCAGGAATTTCTGGGAAGCCATACAGTCAGTTTGGACAATCGAGTCTCTCCTTGTGGTGGAAGAAAATCAGACTGGAATGTCTATAGGTAGGGTAGACCAGTATATGTATCCATTCTATAAAAATGATATAGAATCCGGAAAACTTAACAATTACCAGGCTTTTGAACTGGCAGGATGTATGCTCATCAAAATGAGTGAAATGATGTGGCTTACGAGTGAAAGTGCTTCCAAGTTCTTTGCCGGATATCAGCCATTTGTCAATATGACTGTCGGTGGAGTTACAAGGCAGGGTGCGGAAGCTGTGAATGATCTTACATATCTTTTAATGGATGCCGTAAGACAGGTAAAAGTATATCAGCCGTCTTTGGCCTGCCGTATACATAATAAATCACCTGAAAAATATCTCAGAAAGATAGTTGATGTGGTAAGAGCGGGAATGGGATTTCCAGCATGTCATTTCGATGATTCACATATAAAAATGATGCTTGCAAAGGGTGTTTCCATTGAGGATGCAAGGGATTACTGTATGATGGGCTGCGTTGAACCTCAAAAATCAGGAAGACTTTACCAGTGGACTTCAACTTCTTATACACAGTGGCCGATTGCTATAGAACTCGTACTGAATAGAGGGATTCCGCTGTGGTATGGGAAAAAAGTAACCCCTGATTACGGTGAAATTGGAATCTACAGAACCTTCGAGGAATTTGAAAAGGCGGTAAAGGACCAGATTAAATATATAACCAAGCTTACAGCAGCGGCAACTACAATTTCACAGAGAGTGCACAGGGATATGGCTCCCAAACCTTTAATGTCAATTATGTATGAAGGTTGTATGGAAAACGGCAGGGATGTTTCTGCCGGCGGAGCAATGTACAATTTTGGGCCCGGAGTGGTTTGGTCAGGACTTGCTACTTATGCAGACTCCATGGCAGCCATCAGAAAATTAGTTTTTGATGATAAAAAATATACTCTTGAAGAACTCAATAAAGCTCTGAAAGCAGATTTTGAAGGATATCCACAGATTAAGGCAGACTGTCTGGCAGCACCCAAATATGGAAATGATGATGACTATGTCGATACGATCTGTAATGATCTTATCAATTTTACAGAGAGTGAACACAGAAAGTACAGGACACTTTATTCGGTTCTCTGCCATGGTACACTTTCAATTTCCAACAATACTCCATTTGGTGAAATGACAGGTGCTTCTGCAAATGGACGTGCGGCATGGACGCCGCTGTCAGATGGAATAAGCCCTTCACAGGGATCTGACACAAACGGACCCACCGCAATAATCAAATCAGTTTCCAAAATGAGTAATGACAGTATGAATCTGGGTATGGTTCACAATTTCAAAATTATGGCCGGATTACTTGACACACCTGAAGGGGAGAATGCACTTATCACTCTTTTAAGAACAGCTTCAATGTTTGGAAACGGGGAAATGCAGTTTAATTACCTCGACAATGAAACTCTTCTGGAAGCTCAGAAAAATCCTCAGGAAAACAGGGATCTTGTAGTCCGCGTGGCCGGTTATTCAGCTTTCTTCGTGGAACTTTGCAAGGAAGTACAGGATGAAATAATCAGCCGTACAATGCTGAATTCATTTTAAATGAATTATAGATAACTTAAGGATAAAAGTATGGACAATTCTACAAAGAAGAACACCCTTGAACGGGCAGCCAGAATTTTCAATATTCAAAAATATAATATACACGATGGTCCGGGAATAAGAACACTTATATTCTTCAAAGGGTGCCCCCTGAGATGTAAATGGTGTTCCAACCCAGAAGGACTGCATTATGAATTCCAGGTGATGCTCAAAAAGCAGAACTGTGTTTCGTGCGGGGCATGCGTAAAAGTATGCCCGGTCGGAATCCATAAACTTGAGAAGGGTGCCCATACTGTCGACAGGAATATCCAGTGCATAGGATGCAGGAAATGCGAAGAGGCATGTAATTACAATGCGTTGAATATTGCAGGAAAAGACAGGTATATATCTGACCTTCTTGAAAGTGTAAAAGAAGATATGGATTTTTACAGGATGAGTGGTGAAGGCGGCGTAACCCTGGGAGGCGGAGAAGTGACATCTCAGTCAGAAGCCGCAGGAAGTCTTCTCATGGCATGCAGGAAAGACGGAATTAATACCGCAATAGAAACCTGCGGATATGTGAACAGTGATAAATTAAAAATGATTTCCGAGTTTGTGGATCTATTCCTTTTTGACATCAAACATATGGATCCTCTCAGACATAAGGAACTGACGGGTGTGAACAATGAACAGATTCTTTCAAATTTAATGATGCTCCTTGAAGATGGAAAAAATGTCCGGGTGAGAATGCCCATGCTAAAGAATATCAATGACAGTGAAGAAGAAATAAAAGCTGTTGCTGATTTTCTTGCACCATATAAACATTTCAAGAACTTCAAGGGAATAGACATTCTGCCATACCATAAAATGGGTGTAGGCAAATACGAACAGCTGGATATGAAATATCCCATTGAAGGGGATCCAAGTGTTGACAGCGAACATTTGGATAAAATAGAATTATGGATTAAAAAAGAAGGAATAAATGTGAATCTGGTAAGACATTAGGAGGGAAAATGGAACTTCAGAGAATTATTCAGGAAAGCGTTCCGGGAAAGCAGATTACACTTGCCCATGTTATTTCCTCACCGGCAATGGATATTTATGAGAGAATCGGTGTCGAAAATCTGGATTCCATAGGTATCCTGAATCTTACACCGGCTGAAACGGCAATTATTGCTGCAGACATTGCAGCCAAGGCCGCTCCGGTTTCAATCGGATTTTTAGACAGATTCACAGGTGCGGTACTTCTTCAGGGAGATGTGCAGAGTGTAACCTATGCTCTTGAGGAAGTATGCAGAACTTTCAGAGAAATGCTGGGCTTCACAGTCACAGAAGTCACAAGGACATAGATATGAAAAGGTGGATACTTGTGGGGCTTGATGACAGCGGGAAAAGATCCGCAGCGGATTTTATTGAAGGTAAAAAAAGTTCAGAGAGAAAAAGTCTCGATCTGGTATACAGACCAAAGACATTGGAAATTCCTGCAGGATATCTTCAGAATCCTTGGATGAATAATATAATAATAATGCTGTCACAAAATCAGGGAATTGGAAATATTTTTCTTCTCAACGGAGAAAACCCCTATTCTCTTTACCCGCCCTCTTTTGCAAAGGCATTTACCAAACCTGTTCTGGGTCTTGTTACAAATTGTGAGAACCTCAGCATCCTGAAAAGAAAAAACGCGGGAAACATTTTAATGCAGATTCTCTGCGAAAGGATTATCTTTGTTTCCTTTGAAACAGGAGAAGGTACAGAGGAACTTTTAAAGTGGATCAGAGGGATTGAAGGGAAAACAAAGTGAAATTTATTACGGAAAATGAACTGCGTACCCGTTACAGTAAAGAGCCATTCGAAAGTTTTATCCTGAGTGATAGTTTTAAATTGACACCTGGTGCCAGACAGTTTCTTAATGATTTCAGAATCAGAACAGTTTCAGAAAATAATATTTCAGAAGTCGTAAAAACTCCAGTTAAGTCAACGGGATACGATTCTGAAGTATTGTTAAAGAAACTGGCTGTGATGATAAAAAGAGCTGCAGACAAAACATATGGATTGGATAAATCCATATCTTTAGCACTCAATGAACTGGCAATTAAGATCTATATAGGGAAACAGCTTGAGGAGATAGAAGTTTCATCTGATTTTGATTTCTCAGAGAGTTTTATAGTAGTAAATCCCGGAGATTCCTGGCTGGATTCAATACTCGATTTTATTGAAATAGAACTTATGATAAATGAAGTCAAAAGTGAACATGAGAGTGTAAAAAAACTGTCTTCGGATTCAGAAGAAATCAAACATTCTCAAAGTCTTAATGGATGTCTTGATTCAATTAAATCGCATCTTTTGTCCATATTGAATGGTTTAGTAAAAACGGAGTGCAGAAAATGAATGAACTGAAAAAAACCAATGAGTTAATTGCCAGGTTTGAAAAATCAATAATGCGTCCACTGCCTGTGAAAGGAAAAAAACTCTACACGGGTGTAGATCTTGGTACTGCCTTTGTTGTGCTGGCAGTTGTGGATGAGGATGGAAATCCTGTGGGAGGAGCATACGAATACGCAGATGTGGTCCGTGATGGAATGGTTGTGGACTATATCGGTGCCATAGATATTGTAAAAAGACTCAAAAATAGAATTGAAGAAAATCTCGGAACTGAACTACTTTATGCTGCTGCAGCAATACCTCCCGGAACACAGTTTTCAGATTCAGGAGCAGTAAAAAATGTATGTGAAGGTGCTGGGTTTGATGTTATAAGTGTACTTGATGAACCCACTGCCGCCAATAGAATAATTGGCATGAAAAACGGTGCTGTTGTGGATATCGGCGGTGGTACGACGGGGATATCAGTATTAGAGGATGGAAAAGTAATTAAAGTGACAGATGAATCATCAGGTGGAAAACATTTTTCTCTTGTCTTGGCCGGATCCTATGGAGTTCCATATGAAGAAGCAGAACTTATTAAAAGGAACAACGAAAAGCACAAAGAGATTTTCCCTCTGCTGACACCTGTTATGGATAAAGTAGTTTCTATAATAAAAAGAGGCACTGAATGTATGGAAATTGACCATATTGTTCTTGTAGGTGGAACTGCTTTGCTCACGGGGATGGAAAAATATATAGAAGAAAAAACAGGTATACCGACTTCGAAGCCAGTAAATCCTATGTTTGTAACACCACTTGGTATAGCTGTTTCCTGTATTGGAGATGATAAAAACGGATATTAGAATAATTAAATCTCCCGGAGAAGGTACATTGGAGATTTTAAAGAAAAGGAGCAGCCTGAATTTTGATAGTGGAAAGCCTGGTGCAGTGGGACTTGTGCAGGGGAAAATCATAGAAATGATCTGTGCAGCTGATACCGCAGAAAAATGTGCCGGTGTTATTGTATCAGATGTCAGAGGAAGCTGTCCCCAGAACCTTGTATTACTAGCCATAGTAGGTGAAATTGCAGATGTGGAAGAAGCCTTGAAATCTGTAAAGGAAAAAAGCGAGGTGAATTCCACATGGTAGTAGCAAAATTAATCGGTAAGATATGGGCTACAAGAAAATATGAGTCACTTAACGGTATGAAATTTATGCTCGTAGAACTTGTAGGTGGAACTGACGAAGGAAAGCAGCTTGTAGCAGTGGATACCATAGGTGCAGGGGAAGGAGATCTGGTATTAGTAACCCAGGGGTCCGGAGCAAGAAAGGTTTTGAACAGCGGTGTGGAGGATAATATTCCTGTGGACGCTGTTATAACCGGAATCATAGATGAAGACTGCAGGTGGTGAAGGAGAAAAAATGAAAAGACTTGTTACAGCTGAAGATGTAATCAGAGCAAAAGAATCGGGTCATGATATTTACATCGACGGAAACACACTTGTTACAGCACAGGCATGGGATGTAGCCAGAGAAAAGAATATCAGGATAATAACTGGTAACGAAGAAAAGAACTCACAGAAGACAACAGAAACAACATCTGAAAAAAATGATTCCAGTTGTTGCACGGATCAAAAAAGTGAAAAAGATGTTAAATGTTTAACGGAAACTGTCCTATCTCCGGAAGAAATTTACTGTGTTTTGAATGCAGCACTGAAAAAAGGAATACTAACTGAAAAAGATATTTCCGGAATGATTTAGGTGTATTTATGGATGAAATAAAGAAACTTACAGAGATACTAATCGATAATTATAAAAAGAACAGGAATGTGGAAAATACTGAAAAATGCAGTATTTCCATGCAGGTTCCCATTGGTGTGTCCGGCAGACATCTTCATTTATCAAAGGAACATCTCGAAATACTTTTTGGTAAAGGATATGAATTAAAACCCATAAAAAATCTGTCACAACCAGGTCAGTTTGCAGCAGCTGAGCAGGTTACGGTTTGCGGTCCTGGAGGTGTTTTCGAAAAAGTTAGAATAATAGGCCCGGTAAGGAGAGAAACTCAAGTGGAAATTCTCATGGGAGACGCGTTCCGGCTTGGTATCAACCCCGTTATAAGACTCAGCGGCGATCTTGAGGGCACACCGGGAGTAACACTTATCGGACCAAGTGGAAGTGTAATCCTCAATAAAGGCACAATTGTTGCACAAAGGCATATCCATATGAATCCGAAACAGGCTGAAGCATTCGGACTTAAAGATGGGCAGGTAGTTTCAGGACTTGTTCCCGGTATAAGAGGTGCAGTCCTTCAGAATTTAATTGTGAGAGCAGACGACAAAGGGAATCTGGACTGTCATATAGATATGGAAGAAGCAAATGGATTGGGACTTAAGAATGGATCTGAAATAACAATAATCAAATAATCGGAGGAAAAATTATGGCACAGATGGAAGCGCTGGGAATGATAGAAACAAAAGGACTTATAGGAAGTATAGAAGCTGCAGATGCAATGGTCAAAGCCGCAAATGTCACTCTTGAGGGAAAACACCTTGTCGGCGGAGGACTTGTAACGGTTCTTGTCAGAGGAGATGTTGGTGCTGTTAAAGCTGCAACCGATGCAGGTGCTGCGGCAGCACAAAGAGTCGGAGAACTGGTTTCTGTTCATGTAATACCAAGACCGGATGCATCAATAGAAAGCATTTTGTAAGAGGGAAATATGACTGAAGAATTCAAAAAAGAAGAAGGAATCAGAAGGACCAGAAAGAAACCATCAATTCCAAAAGATAATATCACCTATCCTTCAGACGATGAAAAAGAAATAACAGAAATTATCGGGGAAGAAATAATTTCAGAAGAAACACCTTCAGAGGAAAGCCCCGTAGAAGTGTCTTTAAAAGAAGAATTTATTGAAACTGAAATAAAAGATGAAAATGAGGAGAAGAAAATGGCACGTATGGATGCTCTTGGAATGATAGAAACAAAGGGACTTGTGGGAAGCATTGAAGCTGCTGACGCTATGGTCAAGGCGGCAAACGTTACACTTATGGGTAAAGAATTTGTCGGCGGCGGACTTGTAACAGTTCTTGTCAGAGGCGATGTGGGAGCAGTCAAGGCTGCAACAGATGCAGGAGCTGCGGCAGCACAGAGAGTAGGGGAACTCATTTCTGTACATGTAATACCAAGACCACACAGCGATGTAGAATCAATATTACCATAAGAAGTTTATGTCAGAAAAAAAAGAAAGGATAAAAAATGTCAGAATTAGATAATGACCTCAGGTCCATTCAGTTGGCAAGGAATTTATGCCGAAAAGGCGCCGTTGCTGCAAATCAGATTAGAAATTATAATGTCGAACAGATAGACAGAATTCTATTCGCCGTGATGGAAGCTGCAGAAAAAAATGCAGAACTACTCGCTGAAATGGCTGTGGAAGAAACAGGATTCGGTATTGTAAAGGATAAAGTCTATAAAAACCATATGGCCAGCGGGCTTCTTTACGAGGAAATAAAGAACAAGAAAACCATAGGTATAATTGATGTTTGTGAAGAAAAACAGATGATAACTGTTGCAGATCCCGTTGGCCTTATCATGGGTATAATCCCTTCAACCAATCCCACCGCTACAGTGATATTCAAATCTCTGATTTCCATAAAATCAAGAAATGCCATAATAATTTCTCCACATCCATCGGCTCTCAAATGTACTCTGAAAGCTGTTGAAATATTAAGTAAGGCAGCTACCGCTGCTGGTGCACCGGAAAATTCAATCCAGTGTATCGAAATGGCTACCAGGGAGGCTACCAATACAGTGATGAATTCAGATGAAGTGAAACTCATCATTGCTACAGGCGGACCTCAGATGGTAAAAGCGGCTTACAGCTGCGGAAAACCCGCAATCGGTGTAGGAGCAGGAAACTCTCCTGCATATATCGAAAAGACAGCTGATATAGAAAAGGCAGTATCAAACATTCTCGCAAGCAAAACTTTTGATAACGGAACTATATGTGCTTCAGAACAGAGTCTGATTGTTGAAAAAAGCAACAGGGAAGCAGTAATGGAAGAGTTCAGAAGACAGGGTGGTTATTTCATGTCTGAAGATGAAACCAGAAAAGTATGCAATCTTCTTTTCAGAAATGGAACTGCTATGAACCCAAAGTTTGTAGGAAGAAATCCGAAAATTATTGCGGAAGCTGCAGGCATTGATATACCTGAAAATACAAAAGTTCTCATAGGGGAACAGTCCGGCGTAGGACCAAAATGGCCGCTTTCATATGAAAAGCTTACAACGGTTCTTGGCTTTTATACAGTAAGCGATTGGGAAGAAGCCTGTGATCTTTCTATTGACCTTCTTCAGAATGGAATCGGGCATACAATGAGTCTTCATACTGAAGATAAGGATATAGCGAGGAAGTTCTCTATAAAACCTGCCAGCCGTATTCTGATAAACACCGGCGGTACTATGGGCGGGACAGGACTTTCAACAGGTCTTTCAATTTCACTTACACTGGGATGTGGGACTCACGGAGGCAGCTCAGTTTCTGAGAATGTAGGCCCCGAACATCTTATAAATTTAAAGAGATTGGTTTATGGTACAAAAGACTGTCAGAATATTTCTGATAATGATGATATTTTCCAAAAATACCACGGTAAAGGAAGATCCGAGGGAATGAATTGTTCTGTAAAGGACCTTCCGGATTATCCACAGGGGAACAGTTCAAATTCAGGACTTACCTACAGTGTAGGCTGCTCCGGATGTTCAAATGGAGTAAGTGGGAAGAGCGGTGAAGGAATAAATCTCGAAGAACTGGAAAAAATAGTTGCACAACTTGTATCAGCAATGAAAGGTAATTAATTTTAAAGGAGAATAAACAGAATGAACGAAGCATTGGGCATGATAGAAACGAAGGGACTTGTTGGAAGTATAGAAGCAGCTGATGCCATGGTAAAGGCTGCAAATGTAAATCTTATAGGAAAAGAATTTGTAGGAGGCGGACTTGTTACTGTTCTTGTAAGAGGAGATGTGGGAGCAGTCAAGGCGGCAACTGATGCAGGAGCTGCAGCGGCACAGAGGGTTGGGGAATTGATTTCTGTCCATGTAATTCCAAGACCACATTCAGAAGTTGAAGCCATTCTTCCAAAAAATGAATAATGTCTCCTGTAACTATCAGGTTTCTGGAACAGCTTGATCAATTCTATAACAGTGATAACCCTTCGGAATTAATAAATTTTCTCGATAAAACTTTTTGGGAATCAGTAAAATCAGAAAACACAGAGCTACTTATAGCTTCAGGAAACGAATATGCAGGCTATTTGAGAGTTTCCGGAAAAATAAAGGAAGCACATGAAGTTTATGAAAAGATAATTCCACTAATCAAGTCAAGTTATGGAATCTTTTCAAGAGAATATACTTCACTATTGATAAATCTTGGAAATCTTTATATAGCAGATTGTGCATATATAAAATCACTTGAACTTTTCAGCGAAGCAGAGAAGATACTTTCTGAATTTCCAGAAGAAAGAAATCTTTATGCCGCACTTTACAACAATCGCTCAACATCTTTCAGGATGTTGAGTGATACCAGATCTGCAAAGAAAGACATTTTAAATGCCCTTGACATTGTGAAAAACGACCCCCAAAAAAGGGCAGTAAGCCTCATTAACCTGAGTGAAATACTGATACTTTCGGGTGAATTTTCAAGAGCAGATAAAATAATTACAGAATCTCTGGAGATTTTTGAAAGAAAAATATTCTTCGATCCTGTTCACTATGCAAATGCACTTTCAACTGCAGGAGAAATAAATTATTACCTTGGAAATTATCTTAGGAGTCAGGTGTTTTATGCAAGATCTTTAAAAGAATTTGATAACCATATGGGAAATAACCCGATGAAAGAAAGAATTCTTAATAATTATTGCAAAGTCAGGAAGATACTGGAGGATTACAACTATGAGGGGACTTGATCTTTCCCAATCATTCTTCGAAGAAAAGGGATTTCCTCTGTTAATGAAAAATATCCCGGACTTAATTCCCAGTATGGCCTTTGGTATGGTCGGGGAAGGGTCCGAATGCCTTGGACTCGATGACGAAATTTCTAGGGACCATGATTATGGTCCCAGGTTTTTCATCTGGATACCCGGGAATATTATGGATGAAAACAATAACAGGATAAAAAATGTGCTGGAATTATTGCCATCTTCTTATAAAGGGTTTAAAAGCCAGATGGAACTTGGTTCGAATTTAAGGTCAGGTATCTGTTCAATCGAAGATTTTTATTCGAGATATACTTCTTTTGATACTTTACCATTAAGTTCTTCGGCATGGCTGGATATTCCTGAATCATACCTTGCCAGATGTACAAATGGCAGGGTATTTATAGATTTCTACGGAGAATTTACAAAAATAAGAAATTATCTGCTGGGTTTTTATCCTGATGATATACTGAGAAAAAAACTTTCTGCATATATGGCAAAAATGGCTCAGAGCGGACAATATAACTATGAAAGGTCTTTAAGGAGAAAAGATATTGATTCAGCATTCTTTTCCCTGTATGAATTCATAGACAACTGCTATTCAGTTTTGTTTTTGATTGCAGGCAAATATAAGCCATATTATAAACTCACATCCCGAAGGCTAAGACAGCTAAATTATTATCCTGAAGAAATTTTCATTGATATCAATTATCTTCAGATGAATAAAGACTGTGACAAGAATATAATGATTATAGAAAAAATTTGTCAATACATAGCTGATATTATAAGAAAAAGATATAATATTAAAACCAAGGATACTTTTCTTATTCCGGTGGCAGAAGAACTTCAAAATACAATTTCTGAAAGAAGTATCAGAAACCTTCATTTAATGAGAGGTACCGAAAATGTCTGAATTAAGCATATTAAGAAAAAGCCAGGGAAAAGAAATTTTATTTTCGCTGATTGAGGATAACTACGACAGGGAAGTATCTGAGAAAATTCTGGAAGTGGAATGGAAATTTTTCACAAATGTCATTGGAATTGAAGGAAAGGCAGAATGCCAGAAGAATGAAATTTTATTTTTTATCAACAGACTGGCGCAGCTTGTAATTTTTTCTTTAAATACAAAAGTTCTCATATTAAATGATTATGAAAAATTGAAAAACCAGGAAATGAATCCTTTTGTATTAAAATATGCGTGGATGATGAAATATACTGACTATGAAAGATTTATAGAATTCAAAGAGTTACCGTATATTTCTCCGGTAAAATCCAACCTTCTTGAAGAAATATCAGATATTTTTAAAAGAGATTATAATTCCATAAATACCCAATATCCCCTTACATTCAGTCACTTCAGACCAGAAATTACTGAAGGTAAAAATATATCGGGGGTCGGGTATCTCGAATCTGAATTTTCCGTATTTTCATACAGGACATTAAAAAGTATCAGAGAAGACATCAGCTGTAATATTGAAGGGCCTGTGGAAAGAATAATAAAAAACAGTGCAGGTATTGCAGAAAAAATATAATAAGGGGTGATTTGATGTCAGATTCTTTTATGGATACAAAAGAAAACCTTATTCCTATCGGTGAAGCTGCAAAACGGGGAAATATTTCCAGGAGAACTTTAAGACATTATGAAAACCTTGAACTTATAAAACCGGATTTTGTGGATACCAATGGATATCGTTATTACTCCATGAAGACAATCCTTAAAATATCCATCATAAAATATCTGAAATTTATGGAATTTTCCCTTGATCAGATAAAAATACACATTAATAATCCTGATTTTTCTGATATGATTGAAAGTTTTGATGATGTATTGAAAGTTTATGATCAGAATATTGAAGAATTACAATGCAGAAGAGAAATTGCTGTCGACTGGAAAAATCTTCTTGAAGAAGCCTGCCTCGTTTTATCCATGGGACTGAAAAATATCAGCATTAAGTATCTTGACAGTCAGAGTCTTATCATGCTGCCGATGCACTTTGACTATAATTACCAGGTATCTGTACTTGATCTTAATTTTACGAATTTCATTGAATCAGAAAATAATAAAATAAGTGGCGCTGTTATGTTTTATTTTTCCTCTCTTGAAGATAGAATGCGGAAAGAGGAGATTAATCGGCCTGTAGAAGCTCTTTATATACAAAAAGCTCTTAAAAAGACCAGAGAGGAGATCACATTTACTCTTCCTTCTGGAATGTACGTATCAAAGTATCACCTGGGTTCCCATAGTTATCTTAAAGATTCATATGAAGAACTGATAAGATGGCAGAAAAATTCGGGCTATGAATTTAAGGGCCCTGTTATAGAACGATTTGTTTCTGATTACTGGTCAACAGCGGATGAATCGAAGTATGTTACAGAATTATTAGCTCCCATAAAATAAATGAGGTGAAAAATGACCTTTTCTATAAAAACAAAAATAAAAAACGGAGAAGACAGTCTTACATGCCTTTCTGAGATTGATGCCGGAAGAATATTTTTGATTACTGACCCTTTTATTAAGAAAAATGGATTAACAGATGTTATTTTGAATAAAATACCAAAAGATTGTGATGTCCATATCTTTACTGATGTCAGGCCTGATCCTTCTCAGGAGCTTGTAGATAAAGCTTCAGCTGAGTGTCATGAATTCAATCCCGATGCTGTTATAGCTCTTGGAGGTGGATCAGCCATAGATCTTGCCAAAGCAATGAAAGCAATTATTTCAGAACGTTACGGTAAAGATAGAAGTATATTAATCGCGATACCTACAACTGCCGGAACAGGATCTGAAGTCACAAATTTCGCGGTTATTACAAGAGGACATGATAAGATTGTTTTGGTGGATGACCAATTATTACCAGATTATGCACTTCTTATTCCAAGTCTTACAAAATCAATTCCTTCCAATGTTACAGCTGATACTGGTATGGATGTTCTCACCCATGCACTGGAAGCATATATGAGTACATCTGCAAATTTGTTTACAGATGTATATGCTGTTAAAGCAATAAGGTTAGTTTTCAAAAATTTAAATAGAGTATTCGAAGACGGAAGTCTGCTGAAATGCAGGGGAGCAATGCTTGATGCTTCATGTATGGCAGGGATAGCATTTACAAATGCCGGCCTTGGTATCAATCATTCTCTTGCCCACACTATAGGAGGAAGGTATCACATTCCTCACGGAAGACTAAATGCAGTCATTCTACCATTTGTTATCGGATTCAATACAGAAAGATCATTAGAATGTTCAGAAAGAATGAAAGATCTTGCACATGAATTGGATATGAATTCCCTTGATGAACTCATAGAAACAATAAAAATATTAAGAAACATGCTGGGGATTCCAGAGAAGCTTTCTCAACTGAATAAAATAGATGCAGATGATTATTTCAATAACATAGGAAATATGGCGGAATCGGCCATGACAGACAGATGTACACCTACAAGCCCAGGTTATCTGACGAAATTTGATCTTCAGAATATTCTGAAAGATGTCTTTTGATTTATCAACTAATAATTAATAATTAAGAAATGGATTATGAAGTCGAGAATAATGCAAATTGTTGGTCTGCTTTTAAGGAAAATACCGTTACATTGATTCTTATCTGCTTATTTTTTGAAATGAATAAACTGTGTATTAAGGCTGGGTGATTTCTTGAAATCCCCCAGCCTTAATACACAGATAAACAAACACATCTTTGCTATTTTTATATAAATCAATAAAAATAATATTCTTTTATCATTTCTTCTTTTAATTCAATATTTTTTGAAAGCAAAGTATCTTTACGTGAATTTACTACAATTTCTACAAGTTCTTTTTTATCTTCATAATTTCCGTAATGAATAAATCTATGGCAGTTGGGACAAAGGCAGATTAAATTTTGGGCAATATCGATGTCTTCATTGAATTCACTTTGTCTTGAGATAGGAATAATATGATGAGCTTCAATATACATTTTTGAATTTACATTACTTTTGAAGGAGATATGATTTGGGTTAACTTCACATTTCCAATTTGCATGATTTTTAGCTTTTATTCCTTCCAAAATCTTTCTTCCAATGGCTGTTGTGATTGAATAACTTTCGGGGTTATAAGCTGATATTTCTGTTTTTGAATTAATATCAATTAAATTGTTGAGTTCTAATTCATCCATATCTAAAATTTTATTAGTTTGGAATTTAACCATATAACCTGAAAATTTAAGAAAAGAATTTAATGTTGATGATGGAAAATTATTTTCATTTTTATTATATAATTTAAATTCAGCAGTTTCTTTTATTGTATTAAGGAAAAATAAAAATGATTCATCATATACTGATGGGATTTTATACCCATAAAAATTTTCAGCGAATACTACTAATCTTATTAAATATCCATAATATGAAGCTGCCTTGCCAGAATCCTTTTTAGGGTTTCTTAATGCTTCATATTCTTTATATAGAATAAGGTCAGAATCCAATCTATCCTTTATTTCGATATAAAATTTATTCTTAGCTGATATCTTATGAAATTGCATGGTTAGCCTCGCTTGATTAGTTCATCGTGTATTTTCTGAATATTTTATTTTCTTTGTTTTGATGCCTTTCTAATCTTTTCTTCACTTGATTGGGATCTTTTTTATTAATGGTGGCAATTGGAATTAAGAGTATCTAAATTATGTCAAATAAAAATAAACCAACACAAAATATACTTAATTTCTAAACAACTTTAATTCCTGTATAATACCTGAATTAATCATTATTTTCAATATGGCTATTCTGTCTGATTTATTGAAAATTATAGAAGTCTGGAAATATTCTGAAAACCATCAACCTATAAATCAACGAATACTATTTTTGATTTGAATGCTTTTATGCATATTATAAAACATCAAAAACAGGAAACGGACTTATTAGCTTGCTTTAATGGATTTTACAGAGTACGTGTATTAAAATAAATGTAACGAAAACTACGGAGGAAACTCGATGAAAAGAA
>JBDHVQ010000009.1:0-19960 GCA_039809845.1 Clostridiaceae bacterium
ACTTAATGAAAGAAAAATATTAATTTTATACAATTGATTATATAATGAAAGTAAGTATTGAATCTGGAGGAAACAAAATGAGAATTACTGAAATGTCGCCGGGTATACACCAGCTTTCCGTAGATCTTAAAGATATGCTCTTTGAGGGAATATGGGAGATGCCAAACGGCGTGACTTTGAATTCCTATGTTGTATCGGGGGATGAGACGGCACTGATTGATGGTGTCTGCGGATGGGATGGTGTTCCGGAAAATCTTTTTAAGATGCTCGGAGAAATGAAAGTCGATGTCAGAAGCATAAAATACCTCGTACTTAATCACCTGGAACCTGACCATTCAGGATGGATAAGGGATCTTATGAAGGTACACAGTGACTTTGAAGTTCTTGCAACGGACAAGGGAGCTGATATATTCCTGTCCTATTTTGGGGAAGACATAAAAATAAGAAGAGTAAAGGACGGGGATTTCCTCGACTTAGGTCAGGGCAAGAAGCTTTCTTTTTATACCATCCCTCACGTTCACTGGCCTGATACCATGGCAACATACGAGGAATCTTCAGGAACACTCTTTTCCTGTGATGCCTTCGGAGGGTTCGGAACATATGAAAAATCTCCATTTGATGACGGATACACCGATGAGGAAATAGAATCCTTTGAAAGGGATACTGTAAGGTATTATTCCAACATTGTGGCAGCCTTCTCACAGTTTGTAACAAAGGCAGTTGAAAAATGCTCTCCCCTTGAAATAAAACTCATAGCGCCGGGACATGGTCTCATGTGGAGAAAAAGAATCGGAAAAATTATTGAAGACTACAAAAACTATGCACTTTATCAGAAAGGCGATGCAAGACATGAAGTCACACTCATCTGGGGAAGCATGTACGGTATGACTGAAAAGGCAGTGAAGGCTGCAGTTGAAGAACTCGACTCAATCGGAATACCATATCATATTCACAGGGTTCCGCAGGAATCATGGGGAGATGTCCTGACATCTGTATGGACATCGAGCGGGGTAATCCTCGGAATGCCCACATATGAATACAAGATGTTCCCGCCGATGGCATCGGTCCTCGATGAAATAGGAAGGAAGAAGACATTCGGAAGAAAAGCATTCAGATTCGGCTCATACGGATGGTCTGGCGGGGCACAGAGAGAACTCGATGAACTGACTGAAAAATACAAGTGGAAGTGGGATTTTCTTCCTCCCCATGAATTCAAAGGACAGCCAACGGAAGAAGACCTCCAGAAAGTAAGGGAAGGTGTGAGAAACCTCGTGGCTTCACTCGGAAAAGAAAAAATAGATTAATGCAAGAATCAGAATACAAAGTATACAGAAGATAAAAAGTTCCGCAGGGATAAAAGACTATCCTTGCGGAACTTTTTAATTGTTTTTTTTACAGCCACATACTTATTAGTACAGCTATATATTTTATTTCACTGTTTCATTCTTTTTTTATTGACATGAAATATGGAAGTAATATAATTAACGTATGAACAGTTGAACATTCATTCATATAAGAACGGGGGTATATATTTTGAACAGTGAACAGGACAGATGCGAGATAACGGTGATTCATGAAGAAAGAGTTACAAAGGTAAGGGAAGAAATGCCTTCCGAAGAGAATATTTCGGTTCTCAGTGATTTTTTCAGGATGTTCGGGGATTCCACTAGACTCAGGATTTTATTTGCCCTTGAAAAATCAGAACTATGCGTCTGCGATATAGCATTTCTTCTTGGTATGACACAGTCTGCAATATCGCATCAGCTTAGGGTTTTAAGGACATCGGAACTTGTAAAATCAAGAAAAGACGGGAAAGTTACCTACTATTCACTTAAAGACACCCACGTGAAGGAGATTCTTGAAACTGGTCTTACACATATACATGAATAGGATACGCAAATGATATAGGAAATTTCTGGGATATATGGGATATAAGGGATATCAGTAATATCAGAAAACTCAGTGTGGTAATTAAATATATCGATATAAATACACATATAACATATCGATAAAGACATACATAAACTTATAAAAATAATATACAGAGATAAGACATAGAAGAGGTAGCAGGATGGAAAACAAAAAAACTGATTATAAAGAAAAGGCAGATAAAAATTACAGAGTATTTAAGGGCAGTATCAGAGGTCTTAAATGAGCTGACTGTGCTTCAAGGATTGAAGCTGAACTTAATAAAATACCTTCTGTAAAATCTGCATCCGTAAATTTTATGGGTGAGACTATAACCATGGAAATTATGGAAGGTGAAGAAGAAAGAGTTATAAAAGCTGCAGGAAGAGCAGCAGATACTATAGAACCGGGAACTGTCATATCCCTTGATGGTATTGGAGGAGAATCTCTGTTTACCAATGGTGAAACTGGAAATGACGCAGAAGAGGATGATGAAAAGAATTCAGAACTTAAAAAACAGATTTTAAGAATTGCTGCAGGTGGAATCCTTTTTGCAGCAGGACTTTTATTGAATCTTAAAGGATATGCAGAACTTCTCGTATTTTTTTCTGCCTATATTATCGTGGGAGGAGAAGTACTGGCAGAAGCCGTGAAGGGCTTTTTCAAGGGGAATGTCTTCGGTGAGGAACTTCTCATGGGAATTGCAACCGTTGGTGCGTTTCTTATCGGGGAATACCCGGAAGCTGTGGCAGTAATGCTCTTTTTCAGGGTAGGAGAATACTTCCAGGACAAGGCGGTGGACAATTCGAGAAAATCAATAAAGTCTTTAATGGATATAAGACCTGATTCTGCCGGCCTTAAAACAGAGAATGGAGTTACCGTAGTTTCTCCGGCTGAAGTAAAAGTGGGGGATATTATAGTTGTAAAACCTGGGGAAAAGATCCCCCTTGACGGTGAAATTATCCGCGGAATGACCCATGCGGATACAAGTGCATTGACAGGAGAATCCATGCCGAGGGAACTTAATGAGGGGGACAGGGCACTGAGTGGAATGATTAACGGGGAAGGACTGATAGAAATAAGGGTGGAGAGTCCTTTTTCAGAGTCCACCGTTTCAAGAATCTTAAGTCTTGTAAGTTCAGCATCGGAAAAAAAGGCGAAAACCGAAAACTTCATTACACGGTTTGCAAGGGTTTATACACCCCTTGTAGTCCTTGCAGCATTTCTTCTCGCTTTTATTCCTCCACTTGTAACTGGCGGCAATTTAAGGGACTGGATATACAGGGCTCTGGTATTTCTGGTGGTTTCCTGTCCCTGTGCACTTGTTTTATCAGTTCCACTGGGATTCTTTGCTGGAATCGGAGCTTCCTCTAAAATGGGAGTCCTTGTCAAGGGAAGCAATTACCTCGAAGCTTTAAATGATGTAAAGACGGTTGTATTTGACAAGACAGGGACTCTTACCGAAGGGAAATTCACTGTTACAGAACTAAACCCATCAGATTCTGGAGATAAGGATACCCTTTTATACTATGCCGCAGCTGCAGAGAGAAATTCAGGACATCCAATAGCAAAATCCATAATGAAGTACTACGGCGAAAATTTGGAAGAATTGGAAGAAGATGAAAGTTCCACTTACGAAGAAATAAGGGGAAAGGGCATAAGGACAGTCTTTAAAGGGAAGGAAATCCTTGCAGGCAACTCTTCATTTTTACAGGAAAATGGAGTTGATCCGGATATCGTAACTTCCGGCGGAACCGCAGTTTATATCGCAGCAGACAGAAAGTTCATGGGTTCAGTCGTCATAGCCGATGAAATCAAAAAAGATTCAGCTGAAGCTGTAAAAGAACTTAAAAAACTGGGTATTGAAAAGACAGTAATGCTTACAGGTGACAGGAAAGAAACTGCAGAAGCTGTGGGAAAAACAATAGGGATAGATGAAGTGTATTCAGAACTTCTGCCTGAAGACAAGGTAAGAATCCTTGAGAAGATACAGTCAGAAAACAGCGGAAAAACACTTTTTACAGGGGACGGTATAAACGATGCCCCGGTTATTGCAAGAGCTGATTTAGGAGCTGCGATGGGAGGACTGGGGTCCGATGCTGCAATAGAAGCGGCTGATATAGTAATCTTGTCCGACGATCCATCGGGGCTTGTAAGAGTAAAAAAAGCTGCAGGAAAGACAAGAAGAATAGTAATACAGAACATAGTGTTTGCACTCGGCGTAAAAGCTGTAATCCTTCTTCTCGGAGCACTGGGAAAAGCTGATATGTGGATGGCAGTTTTTGCCGACATCGGAGTTTCCCTGATAGCAGTCATGAATTCCATAAGAGTTTTAAACACAAAGGGTATGGACAGAGCGCAAACTCCATAACTTTCACTTTAATTCAATTTAATTGTTCCAAAAGATGATATTAATTGTCATATAAACTCCTGTCCATACTGAAGGGGTGAATTAAAATACACCTTCAGAGGAGAAAGAGATGAAAACCATAAACTTTTAAGAAAGGACAACAAATTCACAGTCTTTGTAGCAGCCTTTTAACTTCTTACGGGATTTCCTGAGTGGAACGAGAAGGCATTAAAGGAAATAAATAAAAATCCGCACCGGAAATTTTTACTGGATTTTACGGGGTGGATTTTTTATTCATAAATTTATGTTGGATTGATTAAGTGTATTAAATTTTCATTTCCTAAGTATTAACTATGAATGGTATCAATATGCATCTCCTGTCTGTGGGTTAAAGTATTGGTGTAAAGTTATCACACAATACAGGGGGTAATGATAATGCATGATGAGAGAGAAGTAAAAAACAATAGGGAAAAAGATCCGGGCAGGGAAATAACCAATAAGAAAACAGAAAGACTTATTGAGGAAAATCATGTCGACAATAAAGACAAAAAAATGACCACAAACCAGGGTCTTAAGATATCCGAGGATGAATTTTCCCTTACTGCAGGTGACAGGGGTCCGACTCTAATGGAAGATTTTCATTTAAGAGAAAAGATTACGCATTTTGATCATGAAAGAATTCCTGAAAGAATAGTACATGCAAGGGGTACAGGAGCGCATGGTGTATTCAGGGTTTATGAATCCCAGGAAGAATTCACCAAAGCGAAATTTTTATGCGATCCATCACTTGAAACTCCGGTCTTTGTAAGATTTTCAACCGTGGCAGGTTCAAGGGGTTCGGCAGATAATGTGAGAGATGTAAGGGGATTTGCAGTAAAATTCTATACTGATGAAGGTAATTATGATCTTGTCTCTA
The DNA here is from genome assembly GCA_039809845.1 of Clostridiaceae bacterium. Lineage (GTDB taxonomy): Bacteria > Bacillota > Clostridia > Clostridiales > Clostridiaceae > JG1575. The sequence continues at coordinate 5,175 of JBDHVQ010000009.1, forward strand.
ACAATATACCTGTGTTCTTCATACAGGATGCAGTAAAATTCCCGGATTTTATACATGCTCTAAAGCCTGAACCGCATACGGAAATACCACAGGCAGCTTCAGCCCACGACACATTCTGGGATTTTCTTGCCAATAACCGTGAAACTGCACACATGATGATGTGGTCAATGTCTGACAGGACAATCCCTTCATCTTTGAGAAAAATGGAAGGCTTTGGTGTCAATACCTTCAGATGGATAAATAAGGATGGAGTATCCCATTTTGTAAAATACCACTGGAAGCCAAGGCTCGGTGTTCATTCAAAGGTATGGGATGAAGCACAGAAGACAAACGGTAAGGATCCGGATTTCCACAGGCGGGATCTGATAGAAGCAATAGAGACAGGAAATTACCCCGTATGGGAACTTGGAGTCCAGATACTCAGGGAAGATGAGGAATTCTCCCTTGACTTCGATATTCTCGACCCCACAAAACTATGGCCTGAAGAAGATGTTCCTGTAAAGATAATAGGTGAAATGGTACTTAACAGAAACGTAGACAACTTCTTTGCTGAAACTGAACAGGTTGCGTTCCATCCGGGACATCTTGTACCTGGGATTGATTTTACCAATGACCCGCTCTTACAGGGAAGATTATTCTCATATACTGATACTCAGATTTCAAGACTCGGAGGACCAAACTTCCATCAGATACCGATAAACAGGCCGATTGCTCCTGTCCACAACAACCAGAGGGATGCAATGCACCAGATGGAAATTCATGAAGGGCAGACAAGTTACCACAAGAACTCATTAATGGATAATTCACCTTCAACTGCGGATGAAAAAGAAGGCGGGTTCAGCCATTACCAGGAAAAGGTCGAAGGAAACGTAATTAAGAACAGAAGTGAAAGTTTCAAGGATTTCTATTCTCAGGCAAGGATGTTCTATAAATCACTTTCTCCTGCAGAGCAAAGACATATGAAAGATGCATTTGCATTTGAACTTATGATGGTGGAATCAGAATCTATAAGGCAGCAGGTAACCGAAATGGTGGCTGAAATAGACAGGGAACTTGCAGGTAAAATAGCAGAAGAAATCGGAACAAAAGTTCCTGAGGGCATTGAAGAAAATGCATACGGAAAGATATCTCCAGCCCTAAGTCAGGAAAGTACACCAAAACTTACCGATACTTTAAAGGTTGCAGTCTGGATTACTGATGGTTTTGACCACAGGGAAGTAACAGAAGCTATAAAGAAGATAAAAGATGCAAAGGCGGTACCTGAAATAATATCCTCTCGCTTAGGAGAGATAAAAGGTGAGGGCGGAAATTTAAAGGCAGACAAGACTTATCTTAATGCAGCATCATGTCTTTACGATGCGGCACTTATGTTCAGCAACAAGGCAGAAATGTCTGATGATTTCAGAACTGCAAAGAAGGAATTTGCCTCTGATACATTCAACCACTGCAAACCTCTTGGATCACAGTGTCCTGATCTTTTGGGATGCGAAGAGAAAAACCATGCACCAGGTGTTACAGCAGGGGAAGGCTTCAGTGTGGATAAATTCATGGATGATTTAAAGGAAATAAGATTTTTTGATAGAGTAAAGTAGAATAAATTAATGAGGGCGGACTTTTGTCCGTCCTCATCTATATGATAAACATTATTTTTTACACATTGTTTGCCTTAAATTACTACTAAGTAGTTACAATTAGTACTAATTAGTAGTAATATAGGGATATGGAAATGAAAAATGAAAACATGAACCTCAGCCTTAAGGCACTGATAGCTTTGACAAGAGGTTCTCAGGCAGTAAGAAGAAAAGAAATGAAAACGGTAGTTTCTTCGGGACTTACAGCTTCCCAGTTTGCAGTCCTTGAAATACTCTTTCATAAAGGTGATATGAGGATTTCAGATATTATAAAAGGAATTCTTATTACTGGTGGAAATATGACCGTCGTAACAGAAAACCTAATTAAAAACGGACTGGTGGAAAAAGTTAAGGATCCTGAAGACAGAAGGGCAAGTCTTTTAAGCATTACAGAAAAAGGCAGGAAACTTATGGAGGATATTTTTCCGGCACATGCTGAAAATATAAGGAATATATTCTGTGTGCTTACGGAAGATGAGAAAAAAACGCTCATAAAGATAATGCTGAAACTAAGGGACAGATAGAAAAGAATCAACGGAAAAAGCCCAATAGAACATAACCCCTGCGGAACTTAAAAAACAAGACGTGTAAACAATCAATAGCAATCAGAAGACATTCAGCAGGAATGTTTGAGAAGCAAAAAGGAGAATTTTAAATGGAAAAGACAAAAGTTGCGGTAATTTACTATTCAATGACAGGAACAAACCTTCAGATGGCAAGATGGGCAGCGGACGAAGCAGAAAAGAACGGAGCTGAAGTAAGACTTTTAAGAGTTAAGGAACTTGCTCCTCAGGAAGTTATTGAATCCAATCCACTTTGGAAAAAGACTGTTGAAGAAGGATCAGAATATAAGGAAGCAACAGCTGAAGATATAGTATGGGCAGATGCGATAATATTCTCAGTTCCAACAAGGTTTGGAAATGTTGCCTCCCAGATGAAGCAGTTTATCGATACAATGGGTGGAATCTGGGCAAAGGGACTGACTGCCAACAAGGTGGTAAGCGCAATGTCGAGTGCACAGAATCCTCACGGCGGACAGGAAGCAACTATTCTTTCGCTTTACACAAGTATGTACCACTGGGGTGCAATAGTGGCAGCTCCAGGTTATACCGATGATTCAGTTTTCACTGCCGGTGGAAACCCCTATGGAACATCTGTTACAGTAAAAGACGGCAAAATGGTTGAAGGTGTTGAACCTTCTGTAAGATACCAGGCAAAGAGAACAATTGAAGTTGCAGATGCAGTAAAGGGTATGAAGAAGTAATATCTTCCATAATTAAACAACATACTGTAAAGACAGAAAAAGTATCATACAAAAATATAAAAACAAGGATGATGGTAAGTATGGAAAGAAAAATAGCGAAACAGGTTAAAGGTTATGAAACTCAGGACGGAGCAGGAGTAAAACTGGTAAGGGTTTTGGGATACACAACCACAAAAGATTATGATCCCATACTCATGCTGGATTCTTTTGACAGCACCAATCCGGACGATTATTCAAAGGGATTCCCTATGCACCCGCACAGGGGAATTGAAACAGTAACCTACGTATACAGAGGTGGAATGACCCATAAAGACTCTCTTGGAAATGAAGACACCATAGGTGACGGAGAAGTTCAGTGGATGACAGCAGGTTCAGGTATAATGCATGAAGAAAAACTTCCCGCATCTGAAAGAATGCTCGGGGTTCAGCTCTGGCTCAATCTTCCCCGGAAAGACAAGATGACACCTCCTGAATATAAAGCAATCAAGAGAGAAGAAATAGAAGAAATAAAATTCGACGGAGGATATATAAGACTTCTTGCCGGAAATTACAGGGACCATAAAGGTTATAAGTCCAAATACCTTCCCCTCGACTACTATGATGTCCATCTTGAAAGAGGAGCTTCAATAACGATAGACACTCCCCATGACAATTCAATCCTTCTCTTCACTCTTTCGGCAGATGCAGTTATTGACGGAGAAACAGTAAGTGAAAAGACTGCAGTTAAATTGACTGAAGGAGATTCAGTTACAATTTCTGCAGGAGATACAGAATCGCAGGTTCTTTTCATTAGTTCAACAAGACTCGATGAAGGTATCGCATGGGGCGGACCTATCGTTATGAACACAAGGGAAGAACTAAAACAGGCTTTCAGAGATCTCGACGAAGGTAATTTCATAAAGGATGAACTAGAATTCAACAACTAAAAAGTAAGAGAGCTGAATAAATAAGATTGTATTGCATAGAAAAGAATATAAAAAAAGCTAAAAAAGATTACTTTAACCGGTAATCTTTTTTTATGCCTTTCTTACAGTTTCTGCATCGTTAATGATTTAATATATTTTTGATGCGAATTTATTATATTTCTGCTTTTTTTACAGGTGCTTCAGGTGCAGGAGGAAGATTTTCTTCAGGATCATCGGAACACCTCTTTCTGCATTTTAGTGTTTCAAGGAGAGGGATGGCACAACCTGCGATGAAACCACCTGCAAAACCATTGTTGTAGAGATTTGTGCCTCCATGGGTATAACCTATATTGTTGACCAGGGATATGTGGAATATACCTGCAATAAATCCTACAACCATTCCATAGTAGCCTGCAATAGGTGCAAGGGTCGTTGAGAAGAATACGGTGAGGATGGAAGATGTCTGTGAAAGATTATATCCTGCGAGGTATAATACCACCCATACACCTGTCATGACCGGAAGTACATTCCTGGGGTGCTTTGAGAAGGCTCCGTTGCCCATGACTGTAAGCATACCTCCTATTATGGCACCATTTAGTTTTCCGCCTGCAAGTATGGTATATATAAATACAATGAGACCCACAGATGCCATATTTATGAGGGTGGTTCCGAGGCCGTACTTACCTATGTAGTCAGACTGTCCGCGTCCCGAGAATTTAAGAAGATTTACCTGTTCACTGAGATTAAACTTTTCAACCGTAAAACCTGCGATGAACATGACTCCCAGAAGGATAAGGTAAAGTACATTCATGTCCCCCGTAGGACCTTCATATAACTGATAGTTGCTGTTTACCTTGAATTTTAAAAACCTCAGGAATCCCACGAGAATCATGCCCAGTATTCCGCCAGTAAATCCGACATTGTATATATTGAATCCTTTATGGAAATCCTTGAATTTTTCAGCAAGGGGCGGGATTATGAATCCGATTACAAGCCCCAGAATCTGGGATGCTATTATAGTCAGGATTGTCCAGTGATCTATCCTTAAATTGAAGGCTGTATTTGATACAAGGGGAGCAAGGCATGTCGCAAATAGCCCTGTTATTATGTAATCGCTGAATTTCTTTTCCTTGTACCGTGTAAAAAGATAAGTACCAAGGAATATTGAAGTTGAATTGAAAAGATTTATTCCAAAGAATGAAAATCCTGTTATTGTAAAAATTGCCGCAAGGAACGGTCCTGATATTTTTACCTTGTTGTACTTTATAATCATAAGGGTAATAAAAGTATTTAGTGATGCATTGAAAAATGAAGCTCCCTTTCCTCCGACTGCAAGGTAATCAGTTATAAGCATACTCGGAGACTGAAATATCCTGGTCATTCCCCAGATGATTCCTTGAGGTGAAGAATACCAGAAGGCCAGAAGAAGTAATATAAGGGAATAAATATAGACCGGTCCGTAGGGAAGTGAATGCATTTCCTGTTTTTCGCTGTTCATTTGATCCTCCGTTGACTTGTACTTATACCATTATCCTTCCAGTATATTAATTGAGTTTACCGTGAGTGTTAACTTTTAAGTAATTTAAGATGAAAATGTCTGGTTTTTCACTGAAAATGAGGTTACTGCTCATCAAAAATGATGTTTTTACTGAATGAAAAAGCTTACAGAAACAGGAAAGAAACTGTCTCTGTAAGATATTTTTCTCTGTTATTCTCTTTGTAAGCTTCTCGATTTCGGTTTATCCCGGTTTATTTCTGTTTCTTTAAGACTGCATTTATCCATTCGGGTGCAAAGGGAGAGGTACATCCCTTTGAGACCTTCATTTCACTGTATGCTCCTATTTCCCGTGATTTTGTCAGTATCCTTTCAAGATATTCAGGATAGCTTAAAGCTATCATTACCATTGCGTGATTCATTGACCATTTTTCTTCTTCAGGGGCACTGCCGAGTTTTCCTTCAATAGTTGTAAGGATTTCACCGGCTTTATCAGATGAAAACTTCTTTTTCTTCATATCGTCAATTATAAGATTCCATCTATACCTTCTTATGACAGGGGATTCATCTTGTAGCAGTATTTCCTTTAATTCTTCACGGTCTTTTCTGGGTGAGAGTATTTTATCGGAGAATTTATCAGCTACAATTGTAGATTCACCGGGAGTAATACATTCCAATATTTCTTCCCTTGTGAGTTTATCCGGTTTTCCGATTTGAACCGCAGCTATTTTGGCTTCTAAAATATCAGAGCGGAAAAGGTCCATGAATATTTCTGGTTCATTTTTATATTCTGCCACTATTTTACTTATTGCACCCATTGGAACACCAAGATAAGGTTCCCGTTCACCTGTTTTTTTATATCTTTTCAAAGTTCCTTCATGGACTGCCCCTTTGAGCTTTTCTATAAGTTCTTCTGATCTTGTCATAATTTTCCTTCCTTTGACCCACTGATTTATTTTATGTTGTATTTTATTTCCGTATTATTTCTTAATTTTCCCCGGTATCTTAAATTTTCCCGATATCTTAAATTTTCCCGATATCTTAAATTCTCAATTATCCTAATTTCTGCAGGTCTTTTGTATTCCGTAGATATTATAATTTCTTCCTGCATCTTATTATTAAAACTGTTATTAATCCAAGTGTTATGTCAAACAGCCTGTGATGACATATTGTTTTTCAGGTATAATCTGGGCAGGATGATTCAATAAAATAAGTTTATGATGAAATGGGATTGATTATGCGCAAAAGTAGAATTCTACAAAGTTAATTCAATAATTTTCCATAATAGGATTATGGTAAAGAAACCCAATTTTAAACACATAAAAACCGGATCACAGTAAAGGTGTCCGGTAGTCTATTATTATCATTCTTTTTCAGTGAGTTTTTTCTTAAGTTCTATTGCCTTATCGGGGAAGTTTGTAATTATCCCGTCTGTACCTATTTTCATAAGTGGTTCCATATGTTCTTCTTCATTGACGGTCCAGGTATTTATTTCTATTCCGTTGTCTTTTAAGTTCTTAAAATCCTCTGGGGCAAGTGAAATAAAGAGGGGATGGTAGCATTCAGCTCCATGGTACCTCGTGTAATTTCCGGGTTCAAGTATTGAAGAAGCTGTAAGGAATCCGCACCTGATAGTTTCATCGGCTGCCTTGACATCCTTTATGGCATGGTGGTTGAAGGATGAAATGATGACTCTTTCCGATACACCGTATTCTTTACAGATTCCGAGGACCTTTTCAACTATCCCGGGGTATCTGAATATATTGTTCTTAAGTTCAATGTTTACAATCATTCCTGTATCCCTGAACCATTCCATGAATTCATTCAGGGTGGGTGCCTTGATATCTTCTTCACTCTCAAATTCCACTTTATCCATTCCGTTAAGGAACCTGTGATTTTTTATTTCCTTCAGTGTCAAATCTTTGATATAACCATGTCCGTCAGAAGTCCTGTCGATCTCCTCATCGTGGCAGATAATGACTTCGCCGTCAGAAGTCAGGTGTACGTCGAGTTCAATGCCGTCTGCACCGGCTTCATATGCTTTTTTAAATGCAAGCATAGTGTTTTCGGGGTATTTTCCTGAAAAGCCCCTGTGGGCTATGATTTTTGTTTTGATATCCATAATTATTCCTCCTTATGTTATGCCTTTTCTTTATTTCTTTTGTTTTGCCTCTTCTTTATGCCTCTTGTTTATTCCTCATCTTCGTATTGGGATACTGGAGTAAGTAAAGCCATACCTGAAGCTTTGTCAAAGAGCATTACTTTACCGGAGTAAAATCTTACATTTATTATACTTGAGTGTTTAATCATCCTTGGTGGGGAAAACCTTGCACAGAACTGTCTCATTCCCTGGGGTATATCAAAATACACATAGGTATCTGATCCTATCTGTTCTACATTCTGGGCCGTAACGGTATATGTCCAGTCTTTTGAATCCTCTTTTTCAAAGGATATATCTTCAGGTCTTATACCGAGGTACACATCCTGATTTTCAGGATTTACTTTTAGTCTTGCTGTTATATCTTCCGGAAGGATAAAATCCCTTTCACCTGTTCTGAATATTACTTCTTTTTCTGTTCCTGTAAGTTTTCCTGAAAGCATGTTCATCTGGGGGGAACCGATGAACTGGGCGACAAATATATTTGCAGGGTTTCTGTATAGATTTGCAGGTGTATCAAACTGTTCCACATTTCCCATATTCATGACCGCTATTCTGTCACCCATTGTCATGGCTTCAGTCTGATCGTGGGTTACGTATATGAATGTGGTTTTAAGTTTTCTGTGAAGACTCACTATTTCTCCTCTCATTGTAACCCTTAATTTGGCATCGAGGTTTGAAAGTGGTTCATCGAGGAGAAATACTTTTGGGTTTCTTACCATGGCACGGCCCAATGCAACCCTCTGCCTCTGTCCCCCGGAGAGCTGTCCCGGTTTTTTATCGAGTTCAGATTCAAGCTGAAGCACTTTTGCAGCTTCATCCACTTTTTTATACCTTTCCTCTTTTCCCATGCCTTTTAGTTTAAGGGCAAATGCTATGTTGTCCCTGTTTGTCATATGGGGATAAAGGGCATAGGACTGAAATACCATGGCGATGTTCCTGTCCCTTGGTGTAACATTATTCATCAGTTCACCGCCGATATATAATTCGCCTTCAGACAAGGATTCAAGTCCTGCGATCATTCTTAATGTCGTGGATTTCCCGCAGCCTGAAGGTCCCACAAACACAACAAATTCTTCGTCATTTATTTCAAGGTCGATATTTTTGACTGCCTTATATCCGTCTTCGTATATCTTGGCTGCCTTTATAAGTTTAACTCCTGCCATATATTCTTTTCTCCTTTTTATCCTTTTACAGCACCTGCAGTAAGACCTTTTACCATGTTTCTGGAACCCAGTATGAAAATGAAAAGACTTGGAATCATACAGAGTATTACCCCTGCCACTATCAGCACAAGTGACTGTGATTCTTCGCCTTTAAGCATTCCTATCCCTATCTGTACAGTCCTGTATGCAGAATTGTTGGTTACAAGGAGAGGCCACATGTACATGTTCCACCCGTGGAGAAATGACTGTACGGCCATTGCCCCGAGGGTGGGCTTTATAAGGGGCATGAGGATTGTAAAGGTGAATCTTAAGTCAGAACACCCGTCAACCCTTGCAGCTTCATAAACTTCATAGGGGAAGTTTTTAAGAGCCTGCACACATAGGAATATATTGAATGCAGATACCATGAAGGGGATTATCAGTACATAGAGTGAATCTGTCCATCCCCACTTTGATACCATTAAAAACTGGGATATTATTACAGCTTCTCCTGGTATCATCATGGTTGAAAGAATGAGGGCATATATAAGTCCCTTACCTTTAAAATTCAGGAATCTGAATGCAAAACCTGCAAGCAGGGAAGTTATTATCTGAAACACTGTAATGGAAGAGGCAACTATAAATGAATTTTTAATATAATTTGAAATTGGCGCAATCCTGAAGACATCGGTAAAATTCATCACCGTTGGATTCTGCGGAAACCAAATGCTCTTTAAATCATAAAGTTCCCCTGAAGGTTTTAAAGCCATGGTGAGGGCATAAAGGAGAGGGAACATTACAAAGAGCCACACGAGTATGTTAAGAATCAGCTGAAGGAATGTCCCTGCAGGATTTTTACCGTCATATCTTCTTATGCTCTTCCTCATTTTATTTTTGTCTTTAATTTCCTCCATGTTACACCTTCCTCGTTCTTAATCTGAACATGATCAATGTAAGTATCATGACTATTATGAATAATATTACCGATTCGGCAGAAGCATAACCGTACCTGTAGTTCATGAATGCATTCCTGTATATGTCGTAGACTATGACGTTCGTCGACTGTCCCGGACCTCCCTTTGTAAGTATGTTTATCTGCCCGAAACCCTGGAAGGCATTGATGACATTTGTCACGAGGACAAAAAAGAGAGTTGGCTTAAGAGAGGGGAGAGTAACATAGAGAAATTTCTGAAAGCCAGTCGCACCATCTATTGATGCACTTTCATAAAGAGGCTCATCGATGGCTGCAAGGCCTGAACTGAAGTAGAGGAAATTCATGCCTGAATTGAGCCACCCTGTTAAAATCCCTAGGACCAGAAGAGCGCTTGTGGGATTTGTAAGGTAGTTTACATACTTTCCCATAATCTTACTTATTATTCCTACAGAGGGGTTTAACATAACCTGAAAGATTATTGCCATCCCTGCCGATGCTATGGCCATGGGCATTGCATAGCTCGTGGAGAAAAATCTTATACCAGGGAATTTTCTCTGGCATAAGAGTGCAGTTATAAAGCCTATACCGACACCCACTGTCACGACGTATATTACAAAAAAGAGGGTTACTTTTATACTGTTCCAGAAGTTCTGGCTTTTTAAAAGCTCCGAGTAGTTTGAAAGGCCGAGGAAGGCAGAATTTCTTCCTAAATTATCTGTAAGAAACATACTCCTCCAGAGAGTCTGAATGAATGGCCAGAACATGAAAAGTGATAGGATGAAAAGGGCGGGGAGGATATAGATATAGCTTTTTATCTTTTCTTTAAAGCTTTTTTCTTTTTTTATTATTACGGCACCGGTTTCCATGGAAGCCTCCTGTAATTGAAATAACCGGGACAAAGATGAAAGCTTTATCCCGGTCTTCTAAAAAAGTATTATTGGAATGGGTAATTACTGCTTGTTTGCCTTGTTGTAGTTTTCTATTGCAGCGTTGATCTGTGTTTCCATTTCCTTTGCAGCATCTCCGGGAGTCTTTGATCCTTCGAGTACATTTTCAAGGAGGCTTTCAAATATCTGCCTTGATTCCTGTGCAACTCCTGCAAGGGCACCGGCATCTTCCGGCTTTGAACCGTGGAGCTGATCTATGGCTGTTTTAAACTGTGGGTATTTTGCAAGGTTATCCTTGAACATCTGTGTTTCCTGGGCTTTAATATTCACAGGGAAGTATCCTGTGTCTACGTTCCACTGAGCCTGCACATCGGGGGATACCAGATACTGTATGAATGTCCATGTGGCGTCTTTTTTTGCATCATTTCCTGAATCTATCATCCAGAGTGATGCCCCGCCTATAGAAACGCCGTGTGTATCCTTTGAATCAACACCGGGGAAGTATGCTGTACCGACTTCAAATCTTCCGCCGACTTCATTTAAAATCTGTCTTAATGATGCAGTTGAACCCCATGTCATCGCTGACTGTCCGCCTACGAATTCAGGGATACCGCCAGTTCTTCCGACATTTGGGAATGCGCCTTCATCAAGACCCTTCTTCCACATAGTAAGGATCTTTTCCATTCCGCCGTTCTTTACAAATTCAACTTCTGTCGGTGCTCCGTCTCTTCCGTTTCCGCTGTTGAAGATATCAAGGCCCATCTTGTTGAACAGCTGGTCGATCCACCATCCGTATACTGATATTGATGCAGCCATTGATGCTCCCGCTTCCTGAAGCTTGGGTGCTGCAGCTATCATTTCTTCCATTGTCTCTGGAACTTCTATTCCTGCCTTTTTGAACATTTCTGCGTTGTAGTACATTAACGGAGTAGAGTTATTGAAAGGCATTGAGTTTAACTTACCGCCTATTGTAAAGTACGCAAGAAGGTTAGGCTCGAGCTGGCTTAAGTCAAACTTTGTCTTGTCCACATAATCCTGAACAGGAACTGTCAGTTTTGAATCTATCATGAAAGTGGAACCTACTTCGAAAACCTGTACCAGGTCAGCACCTACTGCCTGTCCTGAAGCAGTTGACCTTAATTTTGTGAGGGTTTCGTCGTATGAACCCTGATACTGTGCATTTACGGTGATTTCATTCTGTGATGCATTGAACTGGTCTACGATCTTCTGAAGTGCTTCGCCGTTTGTTCCGCCCATTCCGTGCCAGAATACGAGTTCTGTCTTTGCACCCTGTGCCTCAGCCATTAAAGGAGCTGATGCCATTCCTGCCGCAACAGCTGTTACAGAAAGAAGAGCCGTAATCTTTCTTAAAAACTTTCTCATGAATTTCCCTCCGGGGTTCTTTTTTATAGGGGATAGTCTTTACTGCAGTACTGCCTTAAAAGTTTCTCCCATCCACTTATTCAAAATATCATCCCTTTGTATACTCTGGGTAAAATCGGTGTTGTGTTATGTAAAATCTGACTGCATGTGATCAATAACAGAGGAGAAAGGAGCTTATAAATATACAGGGAAATCATTGATTCCCTTAAGATGAAAAATTGGGGATTATCAAAATGGTGTACCTCAATATGTCGGATTATCCATGAAAAACAGGAATCGGAAGGATAATCCGTAAAAATATTCCCGGTGTATATTAATACAATAATATTCATTATCCTGTAAACCGTATACATTCAATTTGTGAATAAACAAGGGCTTGAAATAGAAAAGCTAGTAGGTATAATTATACATATTGAATGTATTTTATGAAGGGAACAATATTTTATGATTTTAATGAGTATAAGGATTGATTTTTCGAGGATGATTCCCTGGATACCTGTTTTTATAGAAGGAACCCTTGTAACAATCGTCCTGTCACTTCTTACAGTTATGGGAGGAAGTGTCTTAGGACTTTTAGCTGCAGTAATGAGAAGGAGCAGGATAAGAGTAATTAGAGGAATTTCAGGGATTTACAGCCAGGTAATTAGGGGAACACCAATGCTTGTACAGCTCCTTATTTGGCTTTACGCATTTCCCCAGGCGGGAATAAAATTTCCTGCAATAGAGGCACTGGGACCTGTCTACGGTTCGAGGGAATTTGTGACAGCAGCCGTTGCACTTTCTTTCAATTCAGGGGCATATATCTCTGAATTATTAAGGGCTGGGCTTGAATCAATACCAAAAGGCCAGACTGAAGCCGGACTTGTATTAGGATTAAGTGAAGGGACAGTTATGAGAAAGATAGTGGTCCCCCAGGCTGTTAGAGTAATCCTCCCGGGCATTGCCAATGAATTCATCACACTTATCAAGGAATCTTCCATAGTTTCGACGGTTGGAATATTCGACCTTACTTATTCAAGCAATATAGTAAAGGCTTCCACATTCAGTGTTTTTGAACCTCTTATTATAGTTGCACTCATCTACCTCATGCTTACGTTTGTAACTTCCCAGCTCCTGGGATACTTTGAAAAAAGGGGAAAACTTAAAGATGCTTAAAGCACATGGAATATATAAAAAATTCGGAAAACTGGAGGTATTGAAAGGCGTGGATCTTTCCATAGAAAAAGGAGAAGCCGTATCGATTATCGGCCCTTCAGGAAGCGGAAAGTCCACATTTTTAAGATGCTTAAACCTCCTCGAAGTCCCCGATGAAGGGACAGTGGAACTCGACGGCGAAAGACTTACAGATTATAAACCCTATTCCTCAGAAGTTATGAAACTAAGAAGGAAGATGGGAATGGTATTTCAGAACTTCAACCTCTTTCCCCATATGACTGTAACTGAAAATATTATCCTTGCACCGAAGGAAATAAAAAACATGGGACTTAATGAAGCCACTGAAAAAGCCCATTCACTCTTATCCTCAGTGGGTCTATATGATAAAAGGGATTCATATCCTGAAAGTCTTTCAGGGGGACAGAAACAGAGGGCGGCAATAGTCAGGGCACTTGCCATGGACCCTGAAATCATACTCTTTGATGAACCTACATCGGCCCTTGATCCTGAAATGGTAAAGGAAGTCCTGGTGGTAATTGAAAGACTTAAAGAGACAGGCATGACCATGGCACTTGTTACACACGAAATGGGATTTGCAAGGAATGTTTCAGACAGGGTTATATTCATGGATTCAGGCTTAGCAGTTGAAGAAGGATCACCGGAGAGAATATTCCAGCACCCGGAGAAAGAAAGGACCAGATCCTTCCTTGAAAAGGTATTATATTAATACATCAGCACACATATCATACAGGAAAATAATAATTTTTAAAAAGACTGAAAATATAAAAGATTCTTTATAACCGCAGTGCAGAAGAAACTGTTATATAACCGCAGTGCGGAAGAAAATATTAAACAAGGGAGAAAACTGAAAATGAAAAAGACAATAAAGACTATGGGTACAGTCCTACTTGCATCCTTACTCATAATGACCGGGTGTTCAGGGGCAAAGGCAGAGGACAAGGTAAGCCAGATCAAAAAAGCAGGAAAGATAATAATGGGGACTTCCCCTGATTACGCACCCAATGAATTCTATATATTGGATGATGCAGGAAACAAAAAGATTGTGGGGTCAGACATTGCACTCGGTCAGGCCATTGCTGACAAGCTCGGTGTAAAGCTTGAAATAAAACCCACGGATTTTTCAGGGGTACTCTCCAATATCCAGGCAAAAGAAGTGGATATGGGTATAGCAGGCTTCTCCTATACAGAAGAAAGGGCAAAGGTAATGCAGTTTTCTGACGGTTATATGAAGGAAAGCGAAAACGGATATCAGGGAATACTTGTAAAGAAAGAAATCCTCGGGAAATATAAGTCAATCGAGGATGTTAAAAATGCAAAAGTAAAGGCTGGAGCCCAGACCGGATCCATCCAGTATGAACTTGCAAAGACCCTGACAGATGAAAATTCAATAAAGCAGATGGGAACACTCGATGCCATAGCACTTTCCTTAAACCAGGGAGATATTGATGTAATGGTTATTTCTTCAGACAATTCAAGGCAGATCACATCGACATTCAGTGACCTTGTAATGATTCCTGTGGAAGAAATAAACCTTGATCCCGACGATAAGTATTCCACCAATTCAATAGGATTTCCGGAGGGAGAAGAATACGCATCGCTCATCAAAGTGGCAAACGAAGTTATAGCAGAATCAAAAGCCAACGGAAATATACAGAAATGGAGAGAAAAAGCAATAGAACAGAGCAACAAGGCAGTAGAATAGATACACATGCCAGGGATATATTCCCTGGTTTTTCTTTTTCATATTATTATTTTTTAAAACACCTTATGGGTTTTTAAATACTGGAAATGGTTTTAATATCCTGGAG
>JBDHVQ010000010.1:0-19642 GCA_039809845.1 Clostridiaceae bacterium
AATATCGCCGGCAGTGACCTCATACCAGCAAACATAACTGAAGAATCAGGAATTGTTGCAGGATTCATAGGTGGACTTGGCTTCAAAGGGAAGGCGGACGTATATTTTGACAGGACCCTTGAGCACCTCTCGGATGTTACAGGAGGAGCCAACAGGGAAGGATACCATATGACCGGTATTTCCATGGACAGGGATTTCCCCGGCCTTCAGTATGTGGATGCTGCCATGATAAACGAAGAATCAGTTTGTCCCAGATGCGGCAAAAAATCACTTACAGTAAAAAGAGGAATAGAAGTCGGAAATATTTTCCAGCTCGGAGATAAATATACAAAGAGTATGGGAATGACATACCTCGATGAAAAGGGAGAAGCCAAAATTCCTGTAATGGGATGTTATGGAATAGGAGTCGGAAGACTTGCACAATCAGTTGCAGAAGCACGCCACGATGACTACGGACCCATATGGCCCATATCCATAGCACCATGGGAAGTCCATCTTTGTGCAATGAGATCAGACAATGAAGAAGTAAGGGAAACTGCCGACAGAATTTACAGGGAACTTACAGAAAAAGGCATTGAAGTAATCTTTGACGACAGAAGTGTTTCAGCAGGAGTGATGTTCTCAGATGCAGATCTTCTGGGAGTTCCTGTAAGAATTATAGTAAGCCCCAGGAATTTAAAGGAAGGGGCATGTGAAGTATCTTTAAGAGATAAATCATGGCAGGAAAAAATAAAGAAAGAAGAAGTTACAGAAACTGTCGTAGAAAAAATAAAGGAACTTAAGTCTGAAATAAATTCAAGGATCAAACCTGAAATAACAGAATAATCTTCAGAAAGGACCGGTAAAATCCGGATCTTTTTTTATCCACCGGAAACAACAGGTGTAAGATAGGAGTAAAATGGAAACAGGATATAATAAGTAAGACAAAGGATACATAAAGTTAGAAAAAACGTAACATAATCAAAAAACAGATAAACCTGAAAGGTATTAACAGGAAAAGGGAAAATCATGGAAAAAAAGAAGGAAAACAGAAAATACACTGAGAAAATCAATGAAGTTACGGCTGAAGAATACTGTGAATTAAGGCAGAAAAGCGGAATGGGGAAAAAGAATCCAGAAAGGGCTGCAACAGCACTTTCAAATTCACTTATTACGGCTGGTATTTACGATGGTGACAAGATAATAGCTTCAGGAAGAATAGTCGGAGACGGCGGAATTACATTCTGCGTATCAGATATAATGGTGGATGCGGATTACAGAAGACAGGGCCTTGGAAAGAGAATCATGGGAATTCTAAATGACTGGATGGATAAAAATACCTACGATGATTCCTATGTGACACTTATCGCAGTAAAGCCGGCAGATAATCTATACAGACAGTTTTCCTTCAGGGATGAAAATGATGAACGTGTCGCAATGAGGCGTATACAGAAAAAGTAGCGGAAGTCTTTTTATGGACATCTTCTGTATCAAAGGACAAGACATCTTCTGTTTGACAGGACATAAAATCTTATGTTTTACGGGATATTCTGATTAACCTGGGGGCTGAAATATTCATGTATAGATTCATTTAATGTGACCTGAATGACCTGTTAAGGTACCCTTAATTAACCTGTCCTATTATTTATTAAGGCGGTAAAGATCTTAATCCGCTCTTATTATTATGAAAGGACGGGAAATAATGATAAAAAGATATATCCTGGGTATCGTTTTTGTTCTCCTCATTATCGGAGCAGGTGTGGGTATCGCCGCATCCTGGTTCTACGGAAACCCTTTAACTGATATTCAGAATAAAAGGACAGTCAGGAAGTTCCTCAATGAAGCAGGAATCAAGGATATTGAACAAATATCATCGGATTATAACTACAAGACAGGTATATATGAATACCATATTATCGCTGCAGGCGAGGACAGTAAGTTTGAAATTGCAGTAATAGACGGAAAAATCCCGGAAGATATGAATTCCGGTGAATTTATTCAGAAAACCCTCACAGAAAATACCTGGGAAAGACTTTCCGGAGAATATCTGAGGGAAGCTGAAGAAGCCATGGGTAAAAATATGGAAAGCCATAATTTTAAAAATTTAAGTCTTAAAATCACACCTTCTCCTGAAGAAGACGGGGATGTTAAAAATGGTATTTTAAAGCTTGCCGGTACTCACTACAGCAGGAGAAGTTTTGAAACACTTTCGGATAATCTAACTTTGAATGTTGAAGTCAGGCACAACAGGGGAAGCTGGGATGATATTTTTGATGCAGTAAAGACAGTCTGTGATTCTCTGAAGGAGAAGAACCTCAAACCTCCCCATATTACAGTTGAAATCAGAAAAGAAGGGGAAGATGAGCCCTTGATAGGTGTTTATGACATGGATCCCGAAATTGCAGGTGAGGAAGACTTCAATTCAGTTATAGATGACTACATAAGATAGGAGTGATGGGATTGTCAGATAAGGAAAGTCTTAAATCTATGATGGACAGGGTAAAAAACGGACCGACTGGTTTTGATGTTGAACCTTTATCGAAGATTCACAGGGAAAATGAGGTTAATACTGAAAAAAAGGAAGAAAGCTTCATAATACTTCCGACAACACCATTCAGGGAAGTTTTTGAAAAGTACCCATTTTTAACAGATAAGATATATTCAATCCATCCCAATTTCAAGAAACTTAAATCACCACTCATGATGGCTGTAATTCCATTTGCTGATGTATCAAAGGTATGTGAGAAGACCGGAGTACCATTTCAGGTTTTTACCAGAGGTGTTGAAAAACTTCTTGCAGAACACGGACTATAAGCCTCTCAAGAATCTTTTAATACTGAAGAATAATTGACAATAAAGGGTAAAAGTTGTTAAATATAGTTAGTTTACAGGGGAGCCGGGGAACTGTGCTGAGAGGGAATATAATCCATTCCGACCCTTTAACCTGAATTGGTTAATACCAGCGTAGGGAGTAATGGAAAACATTGAGATACGCAGTATCTCTTTATTTTTTTGTCATTATCCCTCTTAAAAGGAGGAAGGAAAATGAATGCTGAAGGAAAGTCAGCTGTGAGAATGTCGGAAAATACCTTAAGACTTAGAAAAATGGTCCTTCTGTCGATGTTCACAGCACTGGGAGTTGTCGTATCACCTATATTAAGAGTCGAGGGTCTTTGCCCAATGGCTCATTTTATCAATATTGTATGTTCCGTATTTATGGGCCCGTGGTGGTCTTTACTGAACGCAGTACTCATAGGAATCATAAGGATGTCAGTCATGGGTATTCCGCCCCTTGCACTGACAGGACAGGTATTCGGTGCATTCCTTTCAGGATATTTCTACCGTAAGTTCAGGAAATCATTCATGGCAGCATGGGCAGGGGAAATAATAGGAACAGGTATAATAGGAAGTATTGTTTCCTACCCTGTAATGAAATACCTCGTGGGAAAAGGATCAGTAACATTATTTATGTACACACCATCATTTATCCTTGCTACCCTCATGGGCGGAAGTGCTGCAGTTCTTTTCCTTAATGCCCTCAAGGCTTCAAAAGCACTGCCGCAGCTGAAAGGATATCTTGGAACCAATGAATAATACCGAAATGGGAATCACTGCAGAAAATGTATCACTTATCATCAAACGGATGGGAGGCGAAAATTTCCTTATACACTGTATAACCCACGCGATAAATATAAATGATATGGCAAATGTGATCCTATCCTTAAACCAGAGTCCCATCATGGCAGACCATCCCGTGGAGTCTTCCCATGTGACTGAAGGTGCATCATCACTGCTCATTAATCTTGGAAATCTTCAGCCGCACCGTGAAGAGGCGATGAGAAATTCTCTCCGCAAAGCAAAGGAAAAAAACATACCTGCAGTTTTAGACCTTGTAGGAATAGGTGTAAGTAAACTAAGACATTCCCTCGCTGAAGAATTTTTATGTGATTACAGGATCGATGTTATCAAGGGAAATTACTCTGAAATTGCGGCTCTTGGAGATAAAAAGATCAAAACCAGGGGCGTGGACAGTGAAGAGAATGACAGGGGAAAAATAATCCGGTATGCCCAGAATCTTGGTGAAAAATACGGATGCACTGTTTTATGTACCGGTAAAAGCGACATAATATATAATAACGGAAAATTAATCGCTGTAAATAACGGCACACCGCGTTTATCGGGTATTACCGGCACCGGATGTCTTACCGGAGCAATAACAGCCTCGATGATACCCTACGATAAAAGCAGGGGATTTTATTCCTCCGTTGCAGCAGTTACCCTTCTGGGGATTGCAGGAGAAAAAGCTGAAAAAGAATCAAGGGGTGCCGGATCATTCCATGTAAATCTCATCGATGAAATATCACTTATGAATGAAAAAACCATTATGGAGAATAAAAAATGGGAAATAATAAATTTGATTTAACTCTTTATCTTGTCACTGACAGACTTGATATGGATGAAGATACTTTTTTAAAAAAGATTGAAGAAGCAATAAAAGGCGGTGTAACTCTTATACAGCTCCGCGAAAAGAACCTTACTACAAAGGAATATATAGAACTTGCCTGTAAAGTTAAAAAAATCACAGACGGATACGGAATCCCCCTCATAATTGACGACAGGGTGGATGTCTGCCTTGCGGTAAAAGCTTCCGGTGTCCACCTTGGAAATGACGATATGGACATTAAAACGGCAAGGGAAATATTAGGAGATGGTTATATAATAGGAGCAACTGCAAAAACCCCTGAAAAAGCTGCTGAATGCGAAGAAAAGGGAGCTGACTACCTGGGTTGCGGCGCGGTTTATCCGACCACCACAAAGGTAATAACACATCTTACTTCCGTATCCGTAATCAAGGAAATAACACAAAGAACAGGAATACCAGCAGTGGCAATAGGTGGCCTCAATTCATCCAATCTCAGTGTCCTTAAAGGTTCAGGTGTAAAGGGAATATCAGTTGTATCGGCCATAATGAAATCTCAGAACCCTTATAAAGAATCTCAGAACCTTCTTGCACTCACAAAGGAAATACTTGAAATCTGATTCCATAATTCATTGACAGTACAGGGGGTAAAATCTTTACCCTCTTTCTTCTTTTTCTTTTAAAACCGGGATAACATCTTTTGTGTGATTATCCTCTTTTGATTTTCTGTATCCGTATTTTCTTTCTGGGAAAAAATATTAAGGATAATTAATGGAATTGTTTTTAATTATCGGAATATTAGGTTTAAGGGAATAAATTCAGGATATATTCCCGGAATGTCAATTCTTAAGCCTTCCATGGAGGTTTTTGAAGATAATCATAGGGAAACCGAGGTAAATATGGATAAACTGACTTATTCATGATTAAGAGCTGATTATGACGCTGAAATAAACCCCCGTTGTGATATGGTAATTGAGGCTTTCGCCTTAATCATACGGAGGAACTTATGGAAAAGAAAGGGAATATTGAATTAAGGGATGAAATTTACCTTGAAGATGCATATAAGATAGCAGAATGGCTCGACAATGAAAAAATAACAGAATATCTTACTGAAGGATCAGAAATCTCAAGGGAAATAAGAAATACTGTAAAGTATAATACATGCCCTGTAATAACCCATCTCTTCTGTTCCGGAGGAAACTTCTACATGATTCTGAATAACGGAAGACCCATAGGATATTTAAAACTCATAAGAAAGGGCAGCGGCTGTGAAGTAGTTATAGTAATAGGCGATACTGCCATGTGGAACAGGGGATACGGCACCGAAGCTTTAAAGCTTGCCCTCTCGGAAGCATTCTTCAGATTAAGATATGACTCGGTAACTGCAAAGATAATGTTCGGGAATGACTCATCCTCCCATATATTTGAAAAGGCAGGATTTACTCCCTTTGAATCAGGGAAGACCTGTTCAGTACTGAAGCTTAGAATGGAAGAATTCTTAAAGGCTGCAGCTTAAAAAAGACATATCAGTACCTGGTACTATAAATTAATTATCAGGATAACCTGGAGTACATGATTAATAATAACGGTATAAATATCAAAGGACAGCGGTTAGCTGCCCTTTTTTCGTCATTCATGACTTATCATTTCATATCTGATTCTGCCGTCGGTTCCCCAGAGGGAACTGCCCATGAGTTTTGCAATGGTTGGTCCGATATCGGTGACGGACATATGCGGGATTTCATTGTTTTTCCTGACTCCCGGTCCTGCCATTAAATACACTGGATTGTAGTTTTCCTTGTAGGGAGAATACCCGTGGGATGACAGGAGAAAGTTCTTTCTTTCCTGAGGATTTTCCGGGATTTTCTCCATTGACTCCCCAAGAGGGCTTTCATCGAAATAATATCCTTCCATGGCTTCAAGCATGAAGGCACATGAAGGGTCAGCCCCGAGGGTTCCTGCGGTCTCCCCGTCGGTGAATCCTGCAATTCCGTTTTCTTCGTAGGCTGTAAGGACAGTCAGTTCATCCCTGAGGCGCTTTTTAAGTGTTTCATCCTTTGGGTTATCGAGGTATATATATCCTGAACCGTCACAGGATTTGAAATAGGCACGGTAATCTGCAATGTCATCTTCAAGTAATCTGATGAGACCCATTTCTTTTAAGAATACGTTTGGTCTTATTACGGTATGGCATGGAAGGTGACTGTGGTCACTCAACACAATGAATAATGTTTTTTCAAGGAGATTTTCTTCTTTCAGCATATTGTACCAGTCGTTGACCCGTCTTCCGTAACGGAGTACTGCCTCAGTTGCCTCCAGGGAATCAAATCCCGAATGGTGTAGCTGTGAATCAAGATCCACATAGTGGACCAGAGTCATATATGGATTTTTTTCCGTAAAAGTATAAAGCGCACTTTCATGTACAAAGTCATCGAGGAAGGGCTGGGTTATCCCTCTTCTGAGGTGTCCGAATTTCCTGTCGAGTTCAAGTGAAAATGGAAGATTGCCTGCCCTTAATATCTGGGATACTATGGTCTGATGAGGTTTTACAGGAAAAATCTCGGGAAGGTTGTATTTTATTCTGCTTCTGCCAGTGACTGGCCAGAGAAATGAGGCAACTTCCTGCCTGTTTTTCACTGCTATATCGTAAATTGTCTCTCCCCTTATGTCTTTTCTGAACCAGAACCAGTCCGGGTTTTTCCTGAAGGGCTGTACCCTTGTGTTATTGACAATGCCATGATTCCTCGGAAGTTTTCCCGTAACTATGGAAGCATGTATGGGATAGGTAAGGGAAGGATATACGGTCCTTACATTTTCACAGAAGGATCCGTTCTCCTTAAGGTATTTGAACCCTTCGGTATCTTCTATAACCCTGTAATCATCTGTACCCATTCCGTCGAGGGAAAGGATAACTATTTTTTCCGGTTTATCTTTCATTTTTCACCCCGTAATTTATTGAAGGAATAGCTTCTCCATAAAGCTCATCCATCAGTCTCCTGGATATATTATTCATATCTTATACAGCATTTTTATTTTCCGTATCATATTCAGGTTTTCAGCTATATTATATCACCGTGGTAGAATTTTATAGTAAAGTGGTAGAATGGACCATAAGAACCGGTGAAACAAAAGAACCAGAGAACTGGAGAATTTGGTATAACCGGATCCGACCGGCCAGGAAAACTGACAGGTATAAAGAGGTGAAAAATGGTAAATATTGGAAATTCCTGGGATGAAATCCTCAGGGAAGACTTTGAAAGTGACAGCTACAGGAATCTACGAAGTTTCCTGATAAATGAATACAGGAATGAAAAAGTATTTCCTCCGATGAACGATATTTTCAATGCACTTAAAGCAACTGACTACACTGATGTCAGGGCAGTAATTATAGGACAGGATCCCTACCACGGAGAAGGACAGGCACACGGCATGGCTTTTTCGGTAAAAGAAGGGGTGAGGATTCCCCCCTCACTTTTGAATATATTCAAGGAGATAGAGGCTGAATACGGTTATCCCATGCCGAAGTCCGGCTATCTTAAAAAATGGGCAGAGGAAGGTGTCCTTCTCCTCAATACAATACTTACCGTCCGGGAAGGAAAGCCCATGAGCCATAGGGATAAAGGCTGGGAAATACTTACGGACAGCATAATAAGGAAACTATCTGAAAGGGAAGAGCCCACTGTCTTTTTCCTCTGGGGTAATCCTGCGAGAAAAAAGAAGGAACTTATAGATACTAAAAGACATCTCGTACTTGAGACAGTTCATCCTTCGCCTCTTTCTGCATCCCGCGGTTTCAAGGGTTGCGGTCATTTCAAAAAAGCAGATGAATTCCTGAAAGCCCATGGGCGTGGAGAAATAGGCTGGAATCCTGAAAACTGAATGACTTATCAGTCTTAATATCTCTTTTCAGATCAGTAATTATTTCATTATTAAGATCACTAGTCATTTCATTATTAAAATCAATGTTCGGATTATCACTCAAACTGATCATTTTGAAATAATCCTTTTGAAATAAAGAAGACTCCGGAAAATGCTGTGGATTTTCCGGAGTCAGTTTTTTTAACCCCTTGAATTCCTATAAGAAATCTTATTTGAAATCTTATATGAAATCTTTTCTTGATTATTATCTGAATCCAATCTGAATTTTATCTGAATCTTATCTTATGGAAGATATTTTCCGCATATCCTGTTGAGGGTTAAAAAGATTACTGTTCCGATAGCTGAAGAGAGAATGATGTGGACTGCTGTAATGTAGTTAAAGGGTAAACCCAGGCGGTAAAGGAGATATAATACTGCTCCGTAAACCGCTGCAAGTATCATGGCGAGAAAACTGTTGAAGTTTTGCTTTACTGCCTTTGTCTCGTTTGTCCATGTGATATTGGGTTTTATAATATCGGGTATTATGCTTAAAAGAAGTCCCGAAAACATCAATGGGATTCCTGTAAGGTAGGATATCAGCATATAGCTCCGGTTTATGCTGAAAGTATGTGAAAAAATCACGGCAGAGGGGATGAATATCACTATGAGGATTATAAACACAGGGAGTATTTTGGCTGTAATCTGTGTCCTGTATTTTACGGGGATATACTTCATGAAGTAGAGATTATCCCCTTCCCTTGAAATTGCCGTAGTGGTCAGCTGATTTGCTGCGGCATACATGAACATCACTGCTGTGGTGATAAATAATACCGGTGGAAAACCCGTCCCCGACAGGTCAAGTCCTGATAACAGACTTCTTAATTCTTCCCCTCCCGTAAGAAGAGGAAAGATGAGAAGAAGTGGAAGCAATGCAACACCCAGTACACCATTCATAAGATAGGCCGGGGTCCTTATGAGGTACCTTATTTCCTTCATCATAAGAGAAATGAGTGGTGATGAACTTTCTGATGCTCTTTTAATATCTGAATCTTTTAATACTTTTCCTGTGGATGCACTCTCAGTCATTCCCTGAGCCCCTTCTGCCCAGAATTTCTGTCCGGTGTAATAGAAAATGAGGATTGTAACCGCCGTCATGGCTGCAGTAATGAGAAACTTTACGGGGAATTCTGAAGGCTTTCTTATTCCCTCTTCAAGGAGCATGGCTCCCGGAAAGAGAAAGGAAAGTGCTTTTCCCGTTATTCCGTCCCCTGTTAAAAAAGAGGGAAGGTAACCACTCTCAGCCGCCATTATGATCCTTGGCATCAGTAAATTGAAACCCACAGCCATTACAATGGCTGTCATCGTCGATATCATCTGGAACCTTTCCTTGTTCCTGAAAAAATCAGAGAATTTCATAATCACCATCATGATTATCCCGATGACTGAAAGGGGGATGATGGGTATTGAAATCACAGCAAGAAGTGAAGTCAGGTAATAGAAGATGCCTTTTCCCGAAATGCTTCCGTATACGCAGGCTGCAGGGTAAAAGAGGAGTACCGCGGAAGCCGTTTCAAAAAGTATTACTGAAGCAAGTTTAGCTGTAATTACCGTTCCTGAGTTTACCGGAAGGCTTAAGTAGTTTTCATTATCCTTTGAAAAATAAAATGCATTCAGTATGTAGAGAAAGGCAAGGAAGGACGAAAGGACGGACGCCATTAGAAGTACTGCCTTTAAAATAAGAAAATCCATACCGAGGGGTTTTAAAAAATCGTACATGGGTACAATAATGGTACTTACACTTCCTGATATAAATAAAAGCAGAATTCCAAATCCGAGGTATTTCACCCATGCGGGGATTTTTCCCGAATTAATATTGAGCCCCATTATATCGTCGCTTTTGAGCATTACTTTAAGAAGGAGAAGAAATTTATTCATTTTCCGTCATCTCCAGGAATATATTTTCAAGACTTAGTGTTCCGTCCTTTTCAAGGTCTTTCACTTTTCCCGTATAGAGTATTTTACCGTGGTTTATTATTGCTATCCTGTCGCATATCTTTTCAGCGACATCGAGGACATGGGTTGAAAAGAATACCACATTGCCTCCATCTGCATGTTCCCTCATCATCTCCTTCAGCCTGAAGGAAGATTTCGGATCAAGTCCTGTCATGGGTTCATCGAGGACCCAGGCGTAGGGGTCGTGGATAAGTGCACCTATTACAACTATTTTCTGCCTCATTCCGTGGGAATAACTCTGTATCCTGTCATTGAGAGCATTTTCCATTCCGAATTCACGCGATAGTTTTTCAATCTTTCCGGCTCTTCCTTCTGAAGGGACCCCGTATACATCGGCGAGAAAGTTTATGTATTCAATCCCCTTAAGCCTTAAATACATATCGGGACTGTCAGGAACATAACCGAGTTCCTGTTTGGCTTCCATGGGCTCTGTTTCAATATTTTTACCATTCACTTCTATAGTTCCTGAATCTGGTTTTACAATACCCATCAGCATCTTTATAGTTGTGGATTTTCCGGCGCCGTTAGGCCCCAGAAACCCGAATATCTCACCGGGCAGAACATCGAATGTCACATCGTCCACTGCTACTTTTGTACCGTTATAAACCTTCCCTACGTTTCTGAAGCTGATCATTTTTTTACCCCCGGTTAATGTTTTCATGTAGATTTTATCACATTCTTCATTTCAGGGTACCATTACAGGCGAAAATCCAGGTATACAACATACCATTCCTTAAAGGTTATCCCTTGAATTCAGCTTTTATTCTTTTAAGTTTTTTTTAAGACTGCAGACACCATTCCTATTATTTTTATCGGAATTATTGCTAACATTCCCTTTTTTTACATCACTTCTTAACCTTTAAGTTATACAATATGGGATGGTCCGGATATGAAAAATTAATTTTTAAGATGTGATATACTTAAGAATAAGCCTTAAATTCATTAAGAGAGGTAAAAATATGAAAAGTACTGCCGGGGAAAAGAAAATGGATGCTCTTGGTATAATAAAGGACTGGATACTTCCGGTACTTCTGGCATTTGCAGCTGCACTTATATTAAACCGTTTTGTCTATTTCAAAATAGATGTGCCCTCGCCATCCATGGATCCTACCATAAAAACAGGAAACCAGATTTTTGTAAGGCGTATCTACGATCCTCTGAAACTTAAAAGAGGTGATATAGTGGTATTCCGCTCGACGGAGGATTCCAAGGGACAGGTCAATGAAAGGCTTCTCATAAAGCGTCTCATAGGACTTCCGGGAGACAAAATAGATATTAAGGAAGGTAAAGTTACAGTAAACGGGGAACTTCTCGATGAACCCTATGTCAGAAACAACAACCCTACATACGAAGGAAGCTTTAAGGTCCCTGAAAAGGAATTTTTCTTTTTGGGAGACAACAGGGCAAATTCATTTGACTCAAGATACTGGAAAGATCCCTATGTACTCGACAGGGATATAGTGGCACTTGCAGGTCTTAGAATCATCCCTTTCAGTGACTTCGGTTTCCTGAAATAGGGAATAAAAATAAACGGCAGAGAGGTAAGGATGATCAGAAAGACTCAGAAAACTGAAGAGATTAATTCAGATAAAAGAATTAAAAGAGGAACTGTAAGACAGAGAATGCGGGAAGCTTCAAGGAATGAAAGAAAGAGTGTCTTTTCAATTCTCTTTGACTGGTTCCTCGTAATAGGCATCGCCTTTATTCTGGGCTTTGCTGTTACAAAATACGCATTCTTTATGATTAATGTGCCCTCAGGTTCCATGACACCTACAATCGGTATAGGCGACAGGATATATGTAAGGAGAATCTATAAACCCGAAAATCTTAAAAGGGGAGACATTGTCGTTTTTAAAACCACCGAAGGACAAAGGTCAAAGTCAGATCCTGATGAACAGCACTTTGTCAAAAGACTCATAGGCCTTCCGGGAGAAAAGATAAAAATTACTTCAGGAGAAGTCTGGGTCAACGGTGAAAAGCTTAAGGAAGATTATGTTGTAAACAATAAAACTGATTATTCAGGTGAATTTACAGTACCTCCGGACAGTTATTTCTTTTTAGGGGACAACAGAGCCAATTCCTTTGATTCAAGATACTGGAAGGATACATTTGTAAAAGCAGAAAACATAAGAGCCCTTGCAGGTCTGAGGGTGGTTCCTCTGACACATATGGGATTCCTTAAATAAACATTGCCCAATAGTCTTAGACAGGCAGTAAATATGTAAATACAGAAGTTATATAAAAAAACAGAAAATACGTAAGTATAAGAAAACATCCTAAGACATAAGCAGGAATATAGCATAAAGCAGGATAATAAAATAAAGCTGGAAATAAGAAAGAATTAAGAAGAATTAAGAAAGAAATAAGGGAGGAAGTTATTAAAGAATGGATTTTGAAAATCAGTACAGCGATATGCTGGGGACTTTGAGAAGTCTTGTTAAATACAACTCTGTAAAAGGAGAGGCAAGTCAGGATGCTCCAGAAGGACCGGAAGTCAAAGCATGTCTTGAAGAAGCTTTGAAAACAGCTGAAGATATGGGATTCAAAACCGGGAATACCGGAAATTATGCAGGGTATGCTGAATTCGGTGAAGGGGATGACTATGTGGCGGTTTTAGGTCACCTCGACATAGTACCTGCGGGAAGTGACTGGACATATCCTCCTTTTGCCTGTGAGGAACATGACGGAAAGATCTACGGAAGAGGCGTAAATGATGACAAGGGCCCCCTCGTGGCAGCTCTCTACGGAGCAAAATCCCTCATGGATGAAGGTGAAAAATTAGGCTCCAAAGTGAGGATAATCTTCGGTACTTCTGAGGAAACCGGAGGAAATGACCTTGAAAAATACCTTGAATCAGAAAAAGCACCAAAAGCCGGGTTTACTCCCGATGCAGGATTTCCTGTAATCAATGCGGAAAAAGGTATTGTGAATGTTGAAATATCAAAGAAGATCAATACAGGGGATGTTGAATTTATTTCACTCTCCGGGGGTTCTGCACCCAATATGGTTCCTGACAGGGCAAGGGCCGTTTATCTTAAGGACGGAAAGGAAGAAAAGCTTGAAGTCATGGGTATTTCAGCCCATGGTTCCACTCCGGAAAAAGGAGACAATGCTGTATTTAAGCTCCTTGAAAAGCTTAAAGGAGAAAACAGTGATCTGAATGGAGAATTTTCATTTCTTCTTGATTCATTAAGAGATACCACCGGGAAAGATATGGGACCTGATCTTCACGATGAGGCTTCAGGTTATCTTTCTGTAAATACCGGAATGATTATTTTAAAGGACGGCATTCTTACCCTTACCCTCAATATGAGAGTACCTGTTACTTTTGACCTTCGGGATGTGGAAGGACCGATGGTGAAGCACTTTGAACCCCGCGGATGGAAAGTAACCCCGGGTAATTTCACTCCTCCTTTATATTACCCTAAAGACCATCCCCTCGTTGAAACCCTGATGGACGTCTACAGGGAAATTACAGGGGATAAGGAAAGTTCTCCCATTGCAATAGGAGGGGGAACATATGCAAAAGCCATGCCCAATACTGTGGCCTTCGGACCTGGATTTCCGGGAAGGGAAGATGTGGACCACATTGCCGACGAATACATACTGAAAGATGACTTTATAAAATGGGCTTCCATCTTCAGAGAAGCTATAAAAAGACTGTCCTTTATCGGCAGGGAGGAAAAATAAGGCAAATGGACAACAATAATTACAGCAGGAACAAGAATAAAAACAGGGGAAGCGGTAACCCCGGCGGAAACGGAGAAAATCCCATGGAACCCAAAAAACCGGATTTCCGTGTTTCGATACTCCTCTTTCTTTTAATGACTCTCATGGTATCCCTCTTTTTCGTGGTGAGAAACACCCAGGAGAGATCTTCAGAAGAAGGAACATACACTGCCCTGGTATCTGCAGTTTCTGAAAAGCAGGTCAAGGAAATAAGATACGACATGACTACCCAGAATGCCATCTATACTTTAAACGACGGCAGGGTATTCAAGGCACAGATAATCAAGGAAGTAACCCAGGACCTCTTCAAGGATGCCATGGCAAACGGAACCCAGGTTTCAGTTGTCGAAGGTGCTGATATAGTAAGGACACTGATAGGAGTGGTTCCCTACCTTATATCCCTCATTTTCATGGGATTCTTACTGCGCATGCTCTACCGTTCCATGAACCAGAGGGGCGGTGGTGGCCTCATGGGTCTCGGGAAAAATACTGCAAAACTCTATGACCAGAATACAGGTGTGACATTTGCAGATGTGGCGGGACAGGAAGAAGCAAAGGAATCCCTTACTGAAATAGTTGACTTTTTACACAACCCACAGAAATACGCAAGTATCGGGGCAAAGCTTCCAAAGGGAGCGCTCCTCGTCGGCCCTCCGGGTACAGGAAAGACCCTCCTTGCAAGGGCAGTGGCAGGTGAAGCCAAGGTTCCCTTCTTCTCCCAGTCAGGTTCAGCCTTTGTCGAAATGTTCGTCGGCATGGGAGCTGCAAGGGTCAGGGACATATTCAAGGAAGCAGAGGCAAAGGCTCCCTGTATCATATTCATAGATGAAATTGACGCCATAGGAAAGTCCAGGGAAAACGGCGGGATACCCGGCGGAAATGATGAGAGGGAACAGACGCTCAATCAGCTCCTCGCGGAAATGGATGGATTTGATTCAAACAAGGGTATAGTAATCCTTGCTGCCACCAACAGGCCTGAAGTTCTCGACAAGGCACTCCTAAGACCCGGAAGATTTGACAGAAGGGTGATAGTTGATGCACCTGACCTCAAGGGAAGGGAAGCTATACTTAAAGTTCATTCAAGGGAAGTCAAGATGGGAGACAATGTCGACCTTCTCGCACTTGCAAAGGCAACACCGGGAGCTGTGGGAGCTGACCTTGCCAATATGATCAATGAAGGCGCTTTAAGGGCTGTCAAGAACGGAAGACAGTTCGTAACACAGGAAGACCTCATGGAAGCGATTGAAGTTGTAATTGCAGGACAGCAGAAAAAAGACAGGATAATGAGCCCCAAGGAAAAAAGAATCGTGGCATTCCACGAAGTAGGCCATGCATTAGTCGCTGCACTTCAGAAAAACACTGACCCAGTCGTTAAAATCACCATAATCCCGAGAACCATGGGATCCTTAGGATACACTCTCCAGGTTCCGACAGAAGACAAATACCTCATGAGCCGCGATGAAATAATGCAGGAAATATCCATACTCCTCGGCGGACGTGCGGCAGAGGAAGTTGAATTCAGGTCCATTACAACCGGAGCATCAAACGACATCGAAAGAGCGACCTCAATGGCCAGAAAGATGGTATCCATGTATGGCATGAGCGACACCTTCGGCATGATGGCACTTGAATCAAATACCAATGTGTACCTGGACGGAAGACCAGTTTCAAACGTGAGTCCTGAAACGCAGACAAAACTCGATCAGGAAACAGCTGAAATTATAAGAAAATGCCACGACAAGGCAACCGAACTTTTAAGCGACAACAGGGAACTTCTGACAGCACTTGCAGAAAGACTCCTTGAAAAAGAAACACTTCAGGGTTCTGAACTGGTGGAAATAATAAGGGAATTCAAGGGAGAAGACTTCATCAAGGAAGACTATCCCAAAGACGACAACAAGAAGACCACAGAAGGTAGAACATCAGAAGGAATAGGAAATACGGGAACAGGCGACGGACTTGAATCACCAAAGGTTGAAGATCCTGCAAACGACCTCCCTTATAGATAAAATTCCTGAAAGGAAGGAAGATATTTGGCGGAAAATAAAAACAATAGAAAACCTGAAATGATAAATGAACCTGCAGCGGAAGAAAAAAAACACCTTGAAAAAGTTCTGGGGGTTCTTGAAGGCGCCATGAGGGATATCACAACTCAGAAGAAAAATCTCTCAGAACACCTCGTTGAATACAGAAAACAGATAATTGAGGAACAGAGGTTTGATGAAGACAAGCCCCTCGATGCCTTCGACCATGAAATGTTTGCAAGGGAAGAAGCATACAAGGCAGCCCTAAGAAAAACCTCGGAAATAATGGACCTCATAGAAAGCCCATACTTCGGTAAGGTTACTTTTACAGAAGACGGAAATACAGAAGATATATATATCGGCAAGTACGGCTTCATGGATGAAAAAAACTACGATCCCCTCATTATAGACTGGAGGGCGCCGGTGTCCTCCCTCTTTTACCACGGGGGACTCGGAAAAGCATATTACAAAGCTCCTTCAGGAAAGACAGAGGCAGATATTAAAAACAGAAGACAGTTTATTATAAAGCAGTCCCAGCTTCTCGGTATGTTTGATACGGAAACGGAAATCCGCGATGAAATCCTTCAGTATGTTTTAAGTTCCTCAGCTTCAGAAAAATTAAAAGACATCATAATGACCATACAGAAGGAACAGGATGAAATCATAAGGTACGACAGAAAGGGTACTGTACTTGTAAACGGAAGGGCGGGATCAGGTAAAACCACCATAGCACTCCACAGAATTGCATACCTTATCTACAACTACAGGAAGGAACTTGAAAACAGGGTGCTGATACTGGGACCCAACAATATATTCATGGAATATATTTCAACAGTACTTCCCACCCTTGGTGAAACATCCGTAAGACAGAATACAGTATTTGACTTTGTAACAGAACTTCTCGGAAACATTCCCGATGTCCTCCCGCAGGAAGACTATGTCAAAGCGGTCAACCAGGGGGATACGGAACTTTTACACGACGGGGAAACAAAAAGAAGCAGGGCATATCTTGATTCACTTGAAAGATATGCAGAAAGCCTCACACTTACTCTGTATCCTCCGAAGGATATCTATTTTGCCGGAGAACTTCTCATGTCAGAAGATGAAATGAGAAATGCCCTCGAAAAAGATTTCTCCACCATGGAAATCATAAAAAGAGGAATGAGACTTAAAAGAGTACTGATAGCCAGGATGAAGGACATAAGGAACAGGAAGCTCAGGGAAATCAACAAAAGATACAGGGACACGGAAAAGAATGTCCTTGAAGGAACTGCAGGAGAAGATACCTTCATGCCGAGAAGAGATGCGATAAGGCAGCTCATCGGTGAGGTAATTGAATTCAGGGATGAAGTAAGATACCTTGGAAAAGGATCAGTCCCTGAACTCTACATGAGACAGAATACCATGAGAATCCTCACAAGACAGGACCTTATCCCCATGCTTTATCTAAAGATGAAACTCGAAGGTATAAAGCTCCCTTATTCAATAAGATACCTTGTAATAGATGAGGCTCAGGATTTATCCGCAGCGAATATCACAGTCCTCTCTGAACTTACAGGAAACCCTGATATGACCATAGTGGGGGATGTAAACCAGAGACTCATACCATTCTCAGACGATGAGGGATATTTAAAAATAAATAAATTCCTTAAAGATGTAAAAGAATTTACCTTAAACCGTTCCTACAGGTCGACGGATGAGATTGTAAAATACTCCGGCACCATGACAGGAGATACACTCGGATCTTCTTTAAGAGAAGGTGAAGAAGTAAGAGTAATGGATATTACACCTTCAGAGCTTGCAGGAAAAGTCCTTGAAGAATACGGAAGGATGAAGGATAAAGGCATGGAAAGTGTGGCAATAATCACAAGAAATTCCGACTTTGCCGAAGAACTTTCACCCCTTATCAAAAACACAATAAACCATAGATTCATAAAGGACGAAGACGGTGTTTACAATTCGAAGACACTCCTTTTATCCACCTACCTGGCAAAGGGGCTCGAATTTGACGGTGTAATAATAGCAGACAGTGAACCTGATACAGAAAAGCCTGACCTTATAAAGTACATAATGGCAACCAGGGCTCTCCACATGCTTTCAGTCCTCAATATAAGGGAATAAAAAAACGTAACACATCAACTCTATTAAAAAATATACAGAACGAGAGGAAACCTCTGCATCTGCTGAAAATCACAGTGAATGCAGAGGTTTCCTGATTTTACGTATATACATACTTATATACTTTGTAATCAGTGAGCAGAAAATCAAGGCTTAATTCCAGTATGATTCAGGGATTGAATAAAGGATCAGATCAAGTATGAATCAAGGATGAAATTCAGAGATTTATAACATCATGAGATGACTGCAGTTATTATTTCTGACATTGACAGAGGTGGAGTTAATAAAGTCTGCATGGGATATAATAAATTCAAACGCAATATCCGGACTTTCAGGGATAAAGAGAAGAATTTATTATTCAGTATTACAGGAGGTGGTTAATAATGAAACCATACAGGCTGAAAAAAGGAGATACCATTGCTGTGGTAAGTCTTTCAAGTGGCATTCTCGGAGAGGAACATACGAAACATCAGATAAGGATCGGCAAAGAAAGACTCGAATCCTATGGGTTCAACGTGAAATTCATGGACAATGCATTAAAAGGAATTGATTACCTTAAGAACCATCCTGAAAAAAGAGCAGAGGATCTACTGAATGCTTTCAGAATAAATGAGATAAAGGGAATCATCTGCGCCATAGGCGGGGATGATACTTACAGACTCATACCTTATCTTATGGAAAACGATGTGTTAAAAGATGTGGTTCAAAAAAATCCGAAACCCTTCATGGGTTTTTCAGATACAACAGTCAATCATATGA
The DNA here is from genome assembly GCA_039809845.1 of Clostridiaceae bacterium. Lineage (GTDB taxonomy): Bacteria > Bacillota > Clostridia > Clostridiales > Clostridiaceae > JG1575. The sequence goes on from JBDHVQ010000010.1 coordinate 18,901, forward strand.
TGCTTCATAAATTGGGACTTAATACCTTCTACGGACAGGCTTTTTTAACTGAAATCTGTGAACTTTCAGATGAAATGCTTCCTTATTCAAAAAGTGCGTTTGAAGAACTGTTTCTCAAAGGAGGAATATCTTCCATTGAACCTTCCGATATCTGGTACGAAGAAAGAAAAGATTTCAGTTATGCTGCAATTGGTACCCCGAGGAAAAGTCATAATGAAAATCATTTCTTTGAAGTTTTGAAAGGTTACGGAAAATTTTCGGGGAAAATCCTCGGAGGATGCCTTGAAACCTTATATTATATGCTCGCAGGCGAAATATACAGCGATGAAAAGGAAATAATTGAAAAGTACGGTATATTCCCCGGGAAAGAAGAATGGAAAAACAGAATTCTCCTCCTTGAAACTTCAGAAGAAAAACCTCAGCCTGATATACTGAAAAAGATGCTTTTAAAACTTGAATCAACCGGAATTTTTGAAGCCGTAAATGGGGTTCTGATTGGTAAACCCATGGATGAAAAGTACTATGAAGAATACAGAAAGATTTATTCTGAAGTAATTGACAACAATATTATTTACAACATCAATGCTGGTCATGCACTTCCAAGGGCAATAGTTCCGTTTGGGGTAAATGTAACCGCAGACGGTGAAAAAGGAATAATACGGATAGATGAACCGGTATTTGAAGAATAACAATTTAGTCCATTAAAAGAGTTTCTCTTTAACTTAACCTGTCAGTCAGTCAG
>JBDHVQ010000011.1:0-19291 GCA_039809845.1 Clostridiaceae bacterium
AGTAAAATCTTTTTCGGTAAATTCATTTCTTCGCTTTTTATGCTTATTTTTTCATTCTTTTTTTCATTCCTTTTTCCTGTGTTTAACTGCTTTTCTCTTCCGGATGTGACCTCTACTTCATTGATTCTTTCCATTGCTATTCACCTAAAAACCCGGTAAGGGGAGAGGAGGCACTGCCACCTTCTGAAAGAACAGGCGCCAATCCTGCAAGGTAACTTAATCTTCCTGCTCTTACCGCATTTCCGAAGGCTTCGGCCATGAGGGGGACATTTCCCGAAACCGCAACTGCTGTATTTACCATCACTGCGGCAGCTCCCATTTCCATAGCTATACAGGCATCAGAGGGTTTTCCTATACCTGCATCGACTATTACAGGAAGGGATATTTCATTTATCAGTATTTTGATAAACTGGGCTGCAGAAAGTCCCATGTTTGAACCGATGGGGGAGGCAAGGGGCATCACTGCCGCAGCACCAGCCTTTTCAAGATCCCTTGCAGTATTAAGGTCAGGAAACATATATGGAAGTACGGTGAACCCCTCTGAAACGAGTATTTCAGTAGCTTTTACCGTTTCATGGTTATCTGGGGAACAGGTATTTTGAATCCCTTATAACCTCGAGTTTAATAAAATCCCCGCAGCCTACTTCCCTTGAAAGTCTCGCTATTCTTACAGCTTCTTCTGCATTCCTCGCACCCGATGTATTGGGCAGAATAGTTACATGATTGGGGATATAGTCGAGTATATTTCCTTTTCACCTGAAACTGCTCTTCGGAGAGCCAGTGTGATTATCTCAGCCCCAGCTTTTTTTACTGCTGAATCTATGAGTTCATGGGAATATTTCCCTGACCCCAGAATAAATCTTGACCTGAATTTCTTATTCCCCAGGATAAGGTAATCCTCCTTTTCTTTTTCTACTACTACTTCTTTTTTTCTTATATATTTCCATTTCTATTTCCTTTCTCATTTCAGTTGCATTTTCATTTTTGTATTATGTATTAAACTTCCGTTTCTCCTGCAATCAGTCTTAAAACCATATTGGCACTGTGATCTGCACAGATAGAAACTCTCGGAGCCATGAGTGGATTATCTTCCGAGAGGTCACTTTTACCGTCGCCTGTTATATAGATGTGTGATTTCGGTGGTTTCTTATCATTTCTTCCGGTTTATTCCCTGGAAATCACAAGGATAAACACATATGGGCTAACCCGGTATTATCTTTCTTGTCTTTAAATTATGTTTATAATAAAATAATCTTAATAAACATATCAAGGAGCGGTTTCTATAAATGAAAATTAAAGCCTTAAGAAAGATGGTCCTCAAAAAGACAATTGCATCCATTCTGGCAGGTGGACTTATAACCTCCATCAGTATCCATTCAGTGAATGTTTCTGCCATAAGCAGGGAAGCTTCCGATGCATACAAGGAAAAGCTCCTTTCGGTTCCTGTAACAGATGAAAAGGAAATAAGGTTCTGAACCGGTAATTTTACAGATGACGGCGATGATACGGAAGATCTCATAATTGAATTTCCTGCGGAAAAGGGAAAGAATTCCTACCTTGAAGGATATATCTTTAAAGACGGCAAAACAGAAAAGTTCTTTGACTCAAAAGAAAGCAATCCTGACAGAGAAAATCTTCTGAGAAATACTTTTTTTGAACCTGAAGAAGGCAAGGGAGTATATCTTTCAAAGCCCGACCTTATTACGGGTACCGCAAAAGTATTCAAAGTGGATATTAAAGACAACAAGCTCATATTGAGTGACGAAGAAGAAATGGATCTCAAAGATCTTGAAGAATTACAGGAAAACAGAAAATCATCGGGAAAGCTTGTTATAGATGGCGGAGAGATATCTGAAACATCCGAATGGGGACCGCTTGATGAAAAACAGGCTTCCTCAGAAAAAGATAAAAAGCCTTCGGAAAAAGAAACCAAAGCTTCATCAGATAAGGCTGATAATTCAGATAAAAAAGAAGGAACGGAAGAAAAATCTGAAAAGACAGCAGATAAAAAATCAGATAATAAATCTGATAATAAGAAAGCATCCACCGAAAAAATCATTGCCTACGATAAATCCGGAAAAGAAGTTGAAGCAAAGATATTAAGTCTTGGTGTCGATGAAGAGGGGTCAAAATACTGGGAAACTGATGCTGCAAGAAGTTTCTATTTCCCCGAATACAAGATGACATATACTATTCCTGAAAACTGGGCAGGTGAAGCCATTGCAGTTGAATCCCCCGACGGAATACTCATATGTCCGAAACTTTTGAATAACGGTCAGGATTATGACGGATACGGTCCTCATCTTGTAATAGACAGGGGTTTCGAAATCTATAAGGCCGGAGGGAAAGAAGCCCAGAACAAGGATGAATTGTTTCTATATACAGATAAGGTCGCTATAGAATTATTCATAAGAAGGGATGCCTATTCTGCAGGACAGGTTAAATATCCTGATGCAGTAAACCAGAGCATGAGACTAAGGAAAGGAAATACACCGGAAAACAATGCCGCATTCTTTTCTTTTGATGACCCGGATGAAGAGATAAGTCTTGAACCTGTAACTCCATATACTGCATCAGAGGATGAAACTGACAAAGATAATCCTGATGATAATAAAGGCGCAGAATCCAAAGATAAATCAGCAGATGAAAAATCATCTGATAAGAAAAGCACTTCAAAAACTTCGGCCGGTGAAAAATCAAAGACAAAATCCACTAAAATCACAAAGGATATGGTAAAGGCTGAAATAATAAAACTTGAAGAAGGATATGCCAAATTATCCCAGATGATGTACTACGATTCTTCCGTAGTTCCAATAAAGCCAGGATCACAGATGGAAGCCAAATGGAAGGAAGAAGTTGCAAGACATGCTGCCGGCGGAAATACTTACTCCTTTGTCGAAGCCAGGGACTTTAGTATAACAATTGAAGGAAACGGCGGGAATGTTGTTTATACAAGTGTAATCAAGAACAGAATTTACAGTACCTATTTCCAGTCGACCATGCACCAGTCATTTGAAGTAATTGACGGGAAAATACTTTTCTACAGTGAGTATGAAACAGACAGCATCCAGGTTTACTATTGATTAATATTAAAGAAAGACAACTGGATAAAGAAAAAATAATATGGGACCGCAGATAGCGGTCCCATTAAGGTCTGATGATTATAATCATTCTTTCCCTGTTTCTTAAGTAAGTTGCAGGTTTCTTTTTATATACCCTGGATTGTCATGTTGTCTGGTGTCTGATGTCTGGTTTAGTCGATGAAAACTTTTAGCTCATCCTTGGTATCTTCAATTCTTATACCCTGTGAAATCAGTTCATCCTTGATAGTGGTAAGGTCACCCTGGATTTCCTTTAAAGGGAATACAATAAATTCCTTCTTTTCAGATTCTTCACCGGCTTCATTGATTTTTTTGAAAATATCTTCTGCAGTATACATGATTTCCACCTTCCTTTAGTGATTGATTTTTATTGATTTTACCATCAGTAAGGAAAATGAAAGATCCGGTTTTCCAATATTAATCCCTGGGACACAGAAAAGAAACATTGTGAATAGATTCTTATAAAAGAATAATAAAGGCTTTTCTTACCCGTCAATTCTGTATTCTATGAGATCAAGGTCTGAGTTACTTACACAGTAATATCCTTTTTCCGGTGACCATTCAGCATATTTAAGATCTTTCAGTTCATGCCCCAATTCTTTAAGATCAGTGAGTATTTTATGTTTATTAAGACTTAAGGATTCTATTACCTTATCTGACAGCCGACCTTCATCGACGATACAGAAGGAAAGAACCTTGTCTTCCTCATCTTTTACCGAAAGAGAAATATGCCCGCCGTTTTCTATTATTACATTTTCAGCATTTTCAACGGAAAAGCAGTTCTGTTCCCTAAGCATACTCCGAAGCTGTTCCATTTCGATCTTGTTTTTCTTAAGTGCGGGTCCGTTCAATACCCCTTTTTTTATGACGACACTGGGTTCTCCCTTGATGAGGTGGTTGATAAATCTGTTTTTATGGACGAGCACCTCAAAAATGTATATTAAGATTCCAAATACCGCAAGTGCAAAAAGTACATGGGTTACTTCTATGTGTTCCTCGTAAACCGCCTCTTCCAGGATTCCTCCGAGAAGCATGGTATAAATAAGCTCGAAGGGTGTAACCTTGGTCAGTGATTTTTTGCCGAGGAGCCTCATTACTATTAAAAGAGCAAGATAACCTGAAAGCAGTTTAATAAAAATTGATACGAGCAAAATCTATTCCTCCCTGGAAAATTTCAGAACCAGAATATCAGTATCTGAATCAGATATTGAATTATATAAATTCTTTGGGGGATGAGTCAAGGTAATAATTACGATTCATACCCCGTCTTTAATTCAATTTCCTTACCCACATAAGAATAACTGTGTATAAAGAAGTATCCTTCTTAATTATATTTCAGTTCAAGACTTCAATGAATACAAAGTATTCTTTAAAATGAACTTTTTTGAACAATAGTATTTCCAGTTGCTTAAATATTGTGATTTGATTTGAGCCAGAGAAACTTCATGCTAATGTTGAAATGATTAATTAAAGAACACGATTTTAGAAAGAGGGGTTTATGATGGGTGAAGTGGCAGATAAAAGAATGGATGTTTCAGAAGAAATTTCATGTCCGGAAAAAGGTATTCAATCATATACTGAAACCTTAAAATTTCCGTATTCATTCAAAGGGGCAGGGAAGAGAAAGAACTATTTTGAAGGCTGGTACTTAAAATTCATGGTGGGAGACAACATGACGGTTTCTCTGATACCTTCCATACATAAAAGTGATGACAGATTCACGGGTAATCTACAGATCATCATTTCAGACGGTGATCATATCAAGGCTATGGATTATCAGTATGAGGAACATGAAGTCAGGATAAATGATAATCCGTTTGAACTGGTCCTTGGCAGTTCGGTCTTCAATGAAGAAGTGGTAGAAGTGAATATCGATGAATTTTATCTTCATGCAGAACCTTTGAAACTTCTTGAATATACGGATGATGTCATGGGTCCTTTCAGGTTTTTCAGTAATCTTCCCTGTAACCACGGACTCTGTGTAATTGACGGAAAGGTTGAGCTTAAGATGATTTCGGGTTCAGAAAATACAGAGTCGGAAGCTTCTTTTTATATGGAAAAAGACTGGGGAGATACTTTCCCTGAAAAATATACATGGACTCAGTGCAGTTTCCCTGAAGATAAAGCATCGTTTTTCTTCTCAATGGCCCTTGTTCCTTTAAAATCAAGGATGGTTTCACTGACCTTTCCCGGAATGACTTCAGTTTTACTTTATAAGGGAAAAACATACAGTTTTGCCACCTATAAATTAAGTTACGTAAAGACATGGGAAATGGATAGAGTTGTGGAGATAACCCTCGCCAACCCTGATATCTTTGTCCATGCCCGTATAAAGCCAGGAGCCACCGTAAAACTTTCAAGTCCCCGTGAAGGCATGATGGAAGACTTTATTGAAGAAAGTCTTTCTTCAGAAATTCACCTCGGCATAAAAAGAAAAGGTGAAGACATTGAAAGCCTTTATTCAGACAGATGTGCGTTTGAAAATGACGGATGGTTCAAAGGAATATAAAGCTCCGGACGAAAATCTGTGCCAAGGCAATGAGCAGAAATTTCCCGAAAATTTTCATACGGCAATTATTATTATTATTATTCACCGTCTGTTATCAAATAGAAGTTGTTCTTAATTCAAACTCAATTTAAAAAATGTTACCTTTCATTTCATTTTCCGTGAAGTTTCTGTCCTCCGGAGTATCACTTTTGTATTTAATACTATACTTAAATTATAGTAAATGTCCGGAAGAAATAAATCCACCGGAAAAAATAAAAGAAAAACAAGGAGATATTGATAATGGACAAGAACAAGGATATGCACGATTCAAGACACAACAACGCAGAAGGAAGAGAAAGAGACGAACACGGAAGATTCTTACCGGAAGACGACAATAAGAACGATTCAAAGAACAAGAGCCACGACGGAAGACAGAATAATGCCGAAGGCAGGGAAAGAGATGAGCAGGGCAGATTCCTTCCGGAAGATGATAAGGACGGAAAAAAATCACCCGACAATAAGAGCCATGACGGCAGACATAACAATGCTGACGGAAGAGAAAGGGATGAACACGGAAGGTTCGTTTCTGAAGATGATAAGAAAAACAAAAAATAGACCATAATTAAATAACAGTCTGATAGAGGGCAGTATCCGCGTGATACTGCCCTTTTAAGCATTTAAAAAAAATCGGGGAATGTTATGCGGGAATATCAATGGGAAGCCTTTAAAATACTGAGTTTTAGAGGAATTAATACATGTAATAAATTTAAATAATCATAACATCCTGTTAATTGACTGTTGACAGGATAACCTTATGATTAAATAGAATAACTCTATAAATTAAAATAAAAAATCTGGAGGTGCTGTAATTTTGACAGAAACATATAAGAGAACTCTTTCATTTTTTTAGCGGTTTTTATGTCCATGGCATTATTGCCGGGGCATATAACAAATGCAGCTGTCACTGCGGTATTCCGCGTTACCGAGTATGAAAGTATCCAATAGAGTAAAAAATGAGAGAAATAAAAGTCAGAAGGGTGAAATTCAAGAAGATGATCATCTGGAATGAGCAAAATGGGAAAAGAAAACAGTATAAAAAACAGGAAACAGCAGGAAAAAAGACAGGGATAAATATCTGGAACAGGAAAAGGTAAGGGAGCAGGCACCGCTGCTCCCAATTGATTTTTAATTATCTGTTTCTTAAGTCTGGATTGATATCAGTGTCTACTACGACTTCTGAATCTACTATTCGGTCTGCATCGACGTTTTCATCGATGTCGATTCTTTCCTTTCTTAAATCAGCACCAACCTTTTCAGTTCCGTGAACGATGCTCTTCTTTATAACTACTTCTTCTGTAACTACGTTTTCCTTATCCACATTAACTCTTTCTTCGTGGAGAGGTATTCTTATGGTTTCGCCGTCATCAATAGTTGAGTCAAAGTCGCCTGCCTGAACTTCATCAACTTTTCTTCTTTCTATTGTAACTTCTTCTCTTTCAACAGGTACTTCAATTTCCTGTCTTTCAGTTACTATATCCTTCTTTATGTTTACAGCTCCGGATTCAACTCTGTCCTTGTTTACTCTTAATCTTTCTTCATGAAGCTTGATCTTGTCATTAAGATCGATATCTTCCCTTGCTCTGATGTCTTCATCTATGTAGTCATATCTTCCTGTAGTAAACTCAGCATTGTCGTAGAAGCCTTCTCTGTCAACTATAAGAACGTAGTTTCCGTTTCTTACTGAGCTTGTTATGTCGCCTCTTACTGTATCGTCGAATCTGTATTTTTCAAATGCAACTTCTTCAGGAGTTTCGCCTGTGAAGAATGCTGTGATTCTGTCTCCAAGAGTTACATCTTTCTTTTCAAAGTCGTAATCAGTAAGTTCATTGATATCAGTGAAGTCGAGGTTTCCGCTTTCGAGTCTTCTCTGTGCTATTACGTGCATTTCGCTGTCCTTTATACCTGCTGCTCTTAACTGGTCTATTCTCGCCAGTAATTCTTCTTCTGTTCTGAATGATTCAAAGTTTCTCATAATGTACTTCCTTTCTTTCTGATTTATTTTTTTGGTAACTGTGGTTTACCTCTTCCTTACACCTATAATTCTAAATCATGGAATCATTTTAATATTTCAGTACACAGAACGTTAACGCAATATATTCCTTAATTCCTTTTTATTAAGAAATACTTCAAAAAAATGAGTATGAATCTTAAAAATCGTTGATATAACTTATTTCCTTCCAATTGTCATATTATTAATTATACTAATATTCATGCCGCATATAATAGAAAGAAGTCTATATCGATAAACTGTTTTCGCCGTGGTTTACAAGGAATCATGAATTTAAAAATACGCGGGATGTAGTATTATGGATTAAAAGAAATGAAAGATTTAAAGGTAGTTTATATTCTGATCCGGACTGGAATTAAATTATATATAGGTTAATATGGTCATTTTGATCATGGGTCCGGAATTACAGGTTTTAAAAGGAGGAATTTTTATGGCGGTACTTATTACTGGCGGAGCAGGCTATATAGGCTCTGTTATGTTGAGAAGGCTTATGGAAGAAGGCGAAGATGTTTTGGCTATGGATTCTCTTGTATGCGGCAGAGGGAATACTGTCCCCGATTCCGTTCCTTTTTACAACTCTTCTCTTCTTGATTCAGCATCCCTTGAGAAAGTTTTTTCCGAAAATGATATAGACTCTGTAATACATATGGCAGCTTTTTCATCTGTCGGTGAGAGCATGAATGACCCGCTTGCTTATTTTGACAATAATATCGGATCGACCATTAACCTCCTTGAAGCAATGGAAAAACACGGGACGGAAAGGATTGTCTTTTCTTCTTCCGCAGCAGTATATGGAAAACCACTAAGGGTTCCTGTAAGTGAAAATGACATGACTTTTCCTGTCAATCCATATGGAGAAACCAAACTACAATGTGAAAGAATTCTGGAATGGGAAAATTCACTTAAAGATATAAGATATATAAGCTTCAGATATTTCAATGCTGCAGGAGCATCAGATGATGGTCTGTCAGGAGAGACAAAACCCACCCACCTCATTCCCATAGTCCTTGAAGCATTAATTAACGATAAAACATTTGATTTATACGGGACGGATTATGATACACCTGACGGGACATGTATAAGAGACTTTATCCATGTGGAAGACATAGCCTCTGCCCATGTCCTGGCTCTTCATTATCTCATGGGACAAGGAGATTCCCATGTTCTTAATCTTGGAAATTCAAGGGGTTATTCGGTTATGGAAGTAATCCGGATGGCTGAAAAGATTACAGGTAAGAAACTTAAGATTGATTTAAGAAACAGAAGGGCAGGAGATCCGCCTGTCCTCATCGCCGATTCTAATAAAGCAGAAAGTATACTCGGCTGGAAAGCTGAAAGAAGTTCCCTTGAAGAAATGGTGGAATCAGGATTAAGATTTATTGAAAATCAAAGATAAAATCAAAGTAAGGTAATAGATAAAATCATAGATAAGACCATTGGACTGCCCTTTAAAATTAATACAGTATCATTACATATATGAAAACTGTAATTATACATTGTGTGAAATATGAGTAGTTACAAAGGATTCTAACTTATACCATGTTATTATGTCTCTTAAATGAATTTTAAGGCAGTCTTGACTGCCTGTGAGGAGATAAAAATTGTTCGTATATGTTGGGTCAGTAACAGAAGGTGAAGTAAAAGGAAAGGGAATTACAGTATTCAGGGTGGACGGGGAAGGGAATTTCAATGAAATTCAGTCCATCAGGGTTGAAAAGAACCCCGGGTACCAGGCTTTGGGTAAGGATGGTAAATATCTTTATTCTGTCCACGGGGATTTCAACAAAGTGTCATCCTATACCATAGGTGAAGACGGGAAACTTACACATCTGAACACAATAGAAATCGGCGGTGATAATCCTGTCCATATTTCAGTAAGGCCTGACGGCAGGTTTCTCGCAACTGCCTGTTTCAACAGCGGCCATATAACAATCTGTGAAATTAATGAGGATGGCAGTTTAAAAGGTGTTGTACATGAGGTCGTGGCCGAGGGAAGAGATGAAAATTCCCATTCCTTTGCACATCAGGCTTACTGGGATAAAACAGGAAGATATCTTTTTGTACCTGCCCAGAACAGGGAGGAAGGTTATGGTCAGATAGGTGTTTATACCCTTTCCGGTGACGGAAAAGACTTTGAAAAAGTATTTGTCTATAAATCAAGGGAATGGGATGAACCAAGGCACATAGTAATCCACCCCAACAACAGGTATGTCTACCTTGCCAATGAAAAGGGAAACACAGTGACATTCCTTCAGTTTGATGAAAATGATGGAAGTCTTGAAGCACTTCAGTACCTCCCGACACTTCCTGAAACTTTCACAGGAGAGAGTAAAGCCGGAGCAATAGATATTTCAAAAAAAGGAGAATATGTCCTCGTTACCAACAGGTTCCACGATTCAATGGCGGTCTTTAAAGCAGATAAAAACACGGGATATCTTAAATATATGTACACTGTTCCATGCGGTGGTGAAATACCAAGATATGCAGGATTTACCCCTGACGGTAAAAAGTTCTACTGTGCCTCATGGAAGAGCAACAATATAACTGAATTTACATTCGATGAGGAAAAGGGAATCCTGCTGCCGACGGGAAGGGAAATAAAAATCAACATGCCATACTGCATGACTTTCCTCGGATAGCATTCCTGACCGGAAGAAACAGAAGAAAAAAGAATTACTGAAAAATCTTTATAAGGAAGTTTAAAACATGCCCGAAATAAGAATAGAAAAACCTGAAGACTACAGGGAAACTGAAGAACTTGTAAGAAGATCCTTCATGGGAGTGTACCAGCCATTGAGTTCTGAACATCTGATCCTCCATAAATTAAGAAAAAGCAGCGATTATGACAGCAAGCTCTCCCATGTTCTCGCAGAATACGGAAAAATAATAGGTCAGATAGCCTATGTAAGATCTGATATTGTAAACAGGGATACAGGTGAACGTATCAAGGCAGGAGGATTCGGGCCAGTATGCATAGATCCTGAAAGACAGAAGGAAGGTCTGGGAATTGCTTATCAACCACACTCTTTCACTTGCCCAGGAAGAAGGATATAAATTTATTGTGATTTACGGTAATCCCGAATATTATAAGAAATTCGGTTTCATACCTGCAGTGAATACAGGACTTCATATTACAGGCGAAAAAGAACCTCTTCCGGATTACATACTGATAAAAAACCTCTCTCCGGAAGTTTCCTCTTCGGAAGAATCAGATCCTGAGTCTTTTTTAAAATCCGGTCAGTGGTATTTTACGGAATCTTCAGCCTATAAAATTACTGAAGAGGAATTGAAACTCTTTGATGCTGATTTTAAATAATCAAACTTAAAACCCATAACCTTAAGTCCCTGATGGACCCGAAGGTATGGGTTTTTCCACGTTACTTCCTTCTGTTTTTAAATACCATGGTTCCGATTTCTTTAATAATTACAGAATAAATTGCCGTCACTGCAGCCATCCCGATACCGATTCCGACCCATTTGCCCTTATCTTTTTTCTTCATATGAATATTCTCCATTAAGTTTAGTATAAAGTTCAGTACAGTAGTAATAGTTTCAGCTTTTTTCTCTCTTTCTTCAAGGAACCTTCATTCCATGAACCTCAGGCCATAAACCTCAAGCCATAGACCTCAAGTAAAGCATCAAAACATCATGTAAATACAATATGTTGATACAGCATCTGAAAACAGAATTAATAATGACAGTAATACCCAGTCGAAAACAATTGATCTGTACTTATAAACGAAGCTGGATTTAATTAAGAGAAGGGTCTTCTCCTTCTCCGATAATTTCCGAATCCGTTTCAATAACTATATTACTCTCTGTATATTCATCTTCATAAAGATATTTCTTACAATTCCTGATTTATCCTTATATTCCCTGGTAAATATAGGCCACATATAGAATACTGCAAATAAAACTACAGTGTATAGAAGTACCTCAAGGGTTATATTCTGGCTCATAAGAGCTTCATCGATGTCGGTTGTAAAGAGCATTGTAAAGTTGTTGTTGATGTAGTGTATTGCTGTTACAACCCAGATATTTTTTGTTTTCTGATATGCATATGTAAAAAAGATTGCATAGAATGTGCAGATTACAATCTGTTTTAAAAGGTTCATAAGTTCGGTTCCGGGAACAGCATAATAAAAGAGATTAAGCGGGAGATGCCAAAAACCCCATATTATACCTGCCAGTATAACTCCTTTTTTCATTCCGTACTTTTCCTGAAGTAGAGGAGTTAAAAAATATCTCCATCCATATTCTTCCCCGAGAAAGGGAAGGTATGAAGCTGCAAAGAATACAAGGATAAGCCCCATGGATAAAAAGCCCTGAAGACTGAATACTTTTTCAGCAGGCGTCATGTCTCCTTCAAGGGCAGAAGGCAGGATTATTGCACTGAAATACAAAATGATGAATAAAAGTATAAACAAAAGACTCTTTCTGATATTGGGGAACGTCAGTCTGTTTTTAAGTCTGACTTCATTGTTTTCATAAAGAAGCACCAGGATACCGACGATGCAGGATGCGACAAGGATTATATTCATCGGTGCTTCAACAGGAATATCAGTAAAAACTGAAAGTACTGCAAGAAGGGATAACAGCAATGTGACTGCCAGGAATAACATGAAAAATAAACGTGGTATTTCCTCTTTTCTTCTTTCTTTAAGTGAAATAATCATTACCGCAGCAGCCGGCACCATCATCTGAACTATGGGAAAAATGGAAATTTCTCTTCCGAGGCTTCTGGAATAGTACATCAACAATCCCATTAGAAGGGGAAAACCCATAGCAATAATGTAGAAAGCATTTAGTTCCTTCCTGTATTCTTTTTTTACTTCCTGTCCTTCACCGGAAAAACCCTTCATTTTAACTACCTCCATGCATTTGTTTACTATTTAAACAAGTATAATTAAAGAATTAACGAATGTCAAACGCACTTTACTTTCTTAGGAAATATCGTAATAGCAATAGATAACCCAGAACCCAAAAAAGAGAAAAAATATCGAAACAGAAACCCTTAAAACAGAATGATAAAAGTTACTTAAAGGATTTACGATTGGGAATGAAAATCAAAAGAAAAAATACCGCCGTAGCGGTATAGATTCTATAGGTTGATTGCATCCCCACCTGTAATTCCATAAATCTGACCAGTCACATAGCTCGATGCATCGGATGCGAGGAATACATATATATCGGAAAGTTCCACAGGCTGACCTGCCCTTCCTAAAAGTGTGCCCTGGCCGATGTCGGGAACTGTTCCTTCAGGAGAACCTTCATCGAGCTGAATTGGTGTCCATATGGGCCCCGGAGCTACAGAATTTACCCTTATACCTCTTCCTGCAAAATACTGTGAGAGGTTTATGGTGAAGTTATTTATGGCCGCTTTGGTCGCAGCATAGTCGAAAAGGTTGGTGCTTGGTTTGAAGCCCTGCACTGATGTTGTCGTGATTACCGTACTTCCGTCAGGCATATATTTATCTGCTTCTTTTATGGATTCATACATACTTATTATATTTACCCTGAAAGTGTCTTCTACATTGTCAATGTCGAGGTCTTCAAGGCTTTCGCTTGAAATCTGCTGTGCTGCATTCAAAACGAGAAGGTCCAGCTGACCAAATTTTTCATATGTTTCCCTGACTATTCTTGCAGCTTCACCTTTTTTCTTGAAATCAGCAGGAAGAAGGAGAATATCTTTACCTTCTTCTTTCAGGAATTTCTTTAAATCCTGAGCATCTTCTTCATCCTCGGGGTAATAATGTACTGCAACTTCTGCTCCTTCCCTTGAAAAAGCAATGGCTACGGCGCGTCCGATACCTGAGTCACCACCTGTTATAAGGGCATTTCTTCCTTTTAGTTTTCCTGTTCCCTTATATGATTTTTCACCGCAGTCTGGCTTTGGATACATCTCGTTCTGATGGGATGACTTACCTTCCTGTTCCTGGTCTTCAAACTTTTCAGATGTATATTTTTCCCTTGGATTGATCAGTTCTTTCTTCATTTTTATTCCTCCTTTGTATGAACATGATTACTTTTTTTTCATCAGTGTTTCCTGTGAATCTTTCATCCTGCACTTTATCTGACTCTTCATCTGATACTTCTGCTGATATTTTATCTTTCAAGGTGAAGAATAGCATAGTATTGATCATGAGATTTATCAGAGGGAGAATATTCGGGGATTATTAACGGGGTATTTATTTTTATTCCCTTAAAAAACAATTTAACATACTAAAGAGCTAAAAACGGGATAAGAATATACCCAAGGAACTGCGACATGGGTTGTTTAAATAAAGAGAGAATATTATCAGAAAGCAGATAAATATTAACCTTTCCATAATGATACAGTGTAAAACAGTTTACAAAACTGCTGTATCATTATTTTGATGATTGTAGTCCAGACTACATTAAAAAAGTTTTTGACAGGGTAAAATTGGAGATAAGTTATAATTAAATTTTTTCGGAGGAGATTTATGATTAAGCTAATCGGTGTACTTATCATCGTAATAGGATTTATCATGAAGCTTGACACTATTGCAGTGGTAATAGTTGCAGCCCTGGCCACAGGACTTGTCAGCGGAATGAATTTCCAGGAGATCGTCACAATCATCGGAAAGGAATTCGTGGATAAAAGGCTCATGTCCATGTTTATCCTTACACTTCCTGTAATAGGAATTCTTGAGAAATACGGACTTAAGGAGCGGGCGGCGGATCTTATAGGCCGTATCAGATCCGCATCTGCCGGAAGGATTCTCACTATCTACCAGACCATCAGGGAACTTGCTGTTGCAGCTTCAATTTCAGGACTCGGCGGACATGTACAGTTTGTAAGACCTCTTATATTCCCCATGGCACAGGCAGCTGCCGTAAAGGACGGAGGAAAACTCTCAGAAAAGGACAATGAAATGATAAAGGGTATGTCTGCCGCTGCAGATAACTTCGGTAACTTCTTTGCCCAGAACGTATTCCCGGCTTCAGGCGGTGTACTTCTAATCCAGACAAGCTTAAAGGATCTGAACTACCAGGTGTCAGCGGCAGATATTGCAGCGGCATCAATTCCGATAGCTGTAATAACACTTATTCTTTCTGCCATACAGTATGCACTTATGGACAGGAGAATCAAAAGAAATCTTCTTAAGGAAGAACCCATGACAGCAAAGGAGACCATTTAACATGATAGTATTTGATAAAGCCGTTGAAACCGGCATTCTCGAGGTCTTCTACATCCTCGTAGGACTTATATCAGTATCAGCTGCGTGGATGGCAGTAAAGGATGAAAAGAACAGTGACAGAATCCCCACAATGCTCTTCTGGGCGCTTCTTGGAATAATATTCATGTTCGGACCATTCTTAAATAAATTCTACGTGGGACTTATGATAATTGTAATGGGTGTCCTTACCGCCACAAAGCAGGTAAAGACCGGTGTGTTCAAGGAAGTGACAAAGGAAACAAGGCAGGAAAGGGCAGACAGATTAAAGAACGGAATATTCATTCCTGCACTTACAATTGCATTTGTAGCACTTATCTGTTCAAAACTCATAAAAACCAACGGAGCCCTTATAGGTCTCGGTCTTGGATCTGTACTTGCAATAATTGTGGCACTCATAGTAACCAAAGCACCTGCAAAAATGGTTCCAGAAGAAGGCGGAAGACTACTGCAGCAGGTTTCAACATCAGCAATACTGCCGCAGCTCCTTGCAGCATTAGGATCAGTATTTGCAGCTGCAAAGGTCGGAGACGTAATATCAGGAGCTTTAAAATCCGTTATCCCTGCAGACAATATATTTATAGGAATTGCGGTCTACTGTATAGGCATGGCAGTATTTACCATAATAATGGGTAATGCATTTGCGGCCTTCACAGTAATCACAGCCGGCATCGGTGTGCCGTTTGTATTAAGCCAGGGAGTGAACCCGGTAATTGCAGGAGCACTGGCACTGACTGCCGGGTACTGCGGAACACTTCTGACTCCGATGGCCGCAAACTTCAATATAGTTCCGGCAGCCGTCCTTGAAACAAAGAACAAATACAGAGTAATAATTGAACAGAGTAAACTTGCAGTCCTCCTTCTCATAATCCACATATTCCTCATGTATTACCTGGGATATGTAAGATAAAGAGGAAACATGAAAGCATTCTAAAATACAGATACTTATATTAAAATACATAAAAAAAGGAGATAATCATGAAAATACTTATGACAGCATTTGACCCATTCGGCGGTGAAAGTGTTAACCCGGCTCTTGAAGCTGTAAAGGGAATGAAGAGCGAAATAGCTGGAGCTGAAATTGTTAAGGCTGAAATACCCACAGTTTTCCATAAATCCATAGAAGTACTTAAAAAGGCAATTGAAGACAACAATCCCGACGTTGTTATATGCGTTGGACAGGCAGGCGGAAGAATCCCCATGACCGTTGAAAGAGTTGCCATTAACCTTGATGATGCGAGAATCCCGGACAATGAAGGAAATTCGCCCATCGATGAAAAAATCTTTGAAGACGGTGCTCCTGCATATTTTACAGAGCTCCCTATAAAAGCAATGGTCCAGGAAATGATAAAGGAAGGAATCCCTGCAGAAGTTTCCAACACAGCAGGAACCTTCGTATGTAACCACATCATGTACGGACTTCTCTATCTCTTAAACACTGAGTTCAAGGGAAAAAGAGGGGGATTCATCCACGTTCCCTACATACCGGCACAGGTTGTTGAAAAGAAAGGAATGCCTTCAATGTCACTTTCCGATATAACAAAGGGACTTGAAGCTGCATGTAAGGCCGTTGCAGAAAATGAAGAAGATATTAAAAAGTCAGGCGGAAAAGAATTCTAGTATTGTTCATTCCTTCTTTCTTATATAATAAAGGGAATTCCTTAAGTGGGATTCTCTTTTAATATTCATGAAAAAAAGAAGGAAAGTATAAATATGTACGAAAAAATAGTTCAGCCTAAACAGCATAAAAAGATGAAAGAATTCTTCCTCAATCTCTCCATTAAGGGAAAGAAAAAGGAATGTCCTAAGAAGAGTGAAATAGAAATAATTCAGGGAGGTGAATTTGGGATTGTTACAAAGGGAAAAATCGGAGAATCCATAATTTCATCGGAAGGTGCACAGAAGGAACTTTATTTTCTGGTACCGGGAGAAATTTTCGGAGAAACTGCAATACTTGAAAAAACGACCTTTGAAAACTACATCTATGCAATAGAAGATTCAGAAATATCACTTGTAAGCGAAAAGACAGTAAGAGAGGTGCTGCTCGAAGACCCTGCTTCCTATGGATATTTCTACCACAGCCTTTTCCGGAAATATCAGGTAGCCAAGTATCAGCTTTTGAATCTTGTATTCACCGATTCTTTCAGGAATGTCTGCGACACACTTCTGAGGATTGCAGCCTTTGATAATCCGGAAGACGGCAAACTGACAGTAAGGACCACACATCAGCACCTTGCAGATCTCATAGGATGTTCGAGGATAACAGTCACCAAGACCCTCAATTACCTGAAAGAACAGGGAGTAATAAGAACAGAAAAGAAGTCAATCGAAATAACTGATGCGGAAAAACTAAAGTCCTGTATACCGGGCAAAGTATCCCAGGCAGATACGCAGAAGACTTTTTAAACAAGGGATTTTAAGTATAATTATGGAATTCCTGTAAAATTAAAAGACACCAGTGGCTTGATAAAGGCATTTTAAAAAGGTAAAACCGGGAATTTTCAGTACTTTCAGCCTTGAATCTTATTTATTTCTTTTGTTAATACCGGCGTTATAGTTAATAAATGTCATTTTAATTATCCCAAAATAAAATTAGGATAGTAAAAAAACATTTGAACCTGTTTAACAGAAGAGGAGATAAAAATGAAAAAGAGAATACTTGCAGTTCTTGCAGCATTTTCAGTAATGACGACCGTTATGTATACTGCAGGACTTGATTCAGTTTCCGCATACGCAACTGAAAAAAAGAAGGAATCCGGTGATGATTTAGGCAAAGATTTATATGCCTATAAGATCAAAATTGACGGAAAAGTATACAGTCTTCCGGTAAAACTTCAGGATTTCCTGGATGACGGGTGGTCTCTTGAAGCCGATGAAGAAGGGACTGATATTCCTCCCATGAGATATACACTTGCAAGTCCGCTTCAGAAAGGAAGCAAGAGGATGTATATTCAGGTATCAAATATCGCAAGCAACGACACTATTAAAATAGAGGAAGGATATGTAACCCAGGTTACCGTTGATACTCCTGCCTATAAGAAAGACAAGAAGGATGAATTTCTGAACTTTGAACTTCCGGGCGGTATAAAAGAATCTTCATCCAAGGAAGATGTTATTAAGGCATTCGGAGAGCCGACAAATGAAAACGACACAGGTGATTATACTTACCTTACATACAACGAAGACATCCAGAAGGAAGTAAGAATCACAATAGACAACAAGGATAAGTCTGTCACAACTGTTGAAGTCAATAACTTTGCTGAAGTATCCGAAGATGATGCGAAATCCGAAGATAAAAAGTCAGATGATAAGAAATCAGACGACAAGAAGGACTCAAAAGCAGAAGAGACCAAAGCAGATGACAAAAAGGACGAAAAGTCAGACGATAAGGAAACAAAGGCAGATGAAACTAAGGCTGACGACAAGAAGGACACAAAAGCAGAAGAGACAAAAGCTGATGACAAGAAGGACGAAAAGTCAGACGATAAAAAAGATGTGAAATCCGACACTGAAAAGGATACAAAAGCGGAAGAGACAAAGGCTGATGATAAAAAGTCTGAAAAAGAAGATAAAGCTGATACTTCCGGAATTTTCAAATATGCAGAACCCAAGGAAATCGGCGATGATTTCTTTAAATTCAATCTGGAAATCGAGGGTAAAATGATGAACCTTCCTATGCCTGCATCTGAACTTGAATCCGTTGGATTTGAATCAGAAAACATTCCTGATAAAGTACCCGCAAGGTCATTTGTACAGGGTAAATATGAAAAAGACGGAAAACAGATGAACGTCATGATTACAAACTTTGGTGACAAGGAAAAGGATACCTCTGACTGTCTCGTAACATTCTTCAGTGTAAGCCAGCTGAACGATCCCCAGATAGAAATTGAAGCTGCAAAGGGAATAAAGACTGGAGTATCAACTCTTGATGAGGTTGAAAAGGCATTTGATGGAACAAATGTGGAAACAGAAGAAACTTCAACTCTTAAGTTCTTTACCCTTAAAAAAGACAACAGAAGGTATGTCAAGGTAACCGTTGATACAGATAAAGATAAAGTCATAATGATAGAAATGGAAAACTACAATAAGGCTCTTAAGGTCGAAGACTAAATATAAGATATTTTAAGAAAATGACACCTCCGGGTGTCTTTTTCTGTTTCCCGATATTTTTTTGTTTATTATATTCTTATTATTATTTATAACAGTTACTTTGTAACGTTATCCTGTAATGAGATGGGAAAGTCCTTGTTATCAGTGAAGTAAAGCTTGGATTTAATTGTGATATATTTTATTATAAGTACAGAATAATTTGAAATATAGTGTTGATGACGGTCCATTTGGTCATACAATTGCCAGGTTAACTTGTCACAATTCTGCCGGTTCGATTGGATTAATTTAATGCACTGCTGCAGTTTTTGTTATGCAGCAGTGCTTT
>JBDHVQ010000012.1:0-19144 GCA_039809845.1 Clostridiaceae bacterium
TCTTGCCGTGGTCAACGTGGCCGATTGTACCTATATTAACATGAGGTTTCTTTCTTTCAAATTTTGCCTTTGCCATTATTAATATCCTCCTCCCCGGTGGGGAAACTTTTTATTAATATATATTAACCTATTTTTTTAATTTTTCAATTAAAGGATTAAGCTTCCTTTTTTGCTCTCTTGCCGATTATTGTTTCAGCAACGTTTTTGGGAGCTTCCGCATAATGGTCAAATTCCATTGAGTAGACTCCCCTTCCCTGGGTCCTTGATCTTAAGCCTGTAGCATAACCGAACATTTCTGATAACGGAACGAATCCTCTTACCACCTTTGCACCGGCTCTGTCATCCATTCCTTCGATCCTTCCCCTTCTTGAGTTCATGTCGCCTATAACGTCGCCCATGTACTCTTCGGGAACTATAACTTCAACCTTCATCATAGGTTCAAGTATCGCAGGATCTGCTTTCTGCATCGCTGCCTTGAACGCCATTGAACCTGCAATCTTGAAGGCCATTTCAGATGAATCGACATCGTGGTATGATCCGTCCACAAGTCTTACACCGAAGTTGATTGTAGGATATCCTGCAAGGATACCAGTTTCCTTCGCGTCCTTTATACCTGCATCGATGGGTCCTACGAATTCCTTAGGAACTGAACCACCCACTGTGTTGTTTTCAAATGTGTAGTCGCCTTCCTGTGGGAACATTTCGATTACGGCATGGCCGTACTGACCCTTACCGCCGGACTGTCTTACAAACTTACCTTCAGCCCTGACTTCCTTCTTGATTGTTTCCTTGTATGCAACCTGAGGTGCACCTACGTTACATTCAACCTTGAATTCTCTCATAAGTCTGTCTACCATGATTTCAAGGTGAAGTTCACCCATTCCGGCTATAATGACCTGACCAGTATCCTGATCTGTCCATGTCCTGAATGTGGGGTCTTCTTCAGAAAGCTTTCCAAGTGCGATGCCGAGTTTTTCCTGGGATGCCTTGGTCTTGGGTTCTATGGCTACGTTTATAACAGGGTCCGGGAAGTTCATGGATTCAAGTATTACAGGATCCTGATCTGTACAGAGTGTATCACCTGTAGTGGTATCTTTTAATCCTACCACTGCGCCGATATCCCCTGCTCTTAATTCTTCAACTTCTTCCCTGTGGTTTGCATGCATCTTAACGAGTCTTCCTATTCTTTCCCTCTTGTTCTTTGTAGAGTTAAGGACATAGGAACCTGATGTCATTATACCTGAGTATATTCTTGTGAATGCAAGTCTTCCTACGAACGGGTCAGTTGCAATCTTGAAGGCAAGTGCTGACATAGGAGCGTCATCAGATGCAATTCTTTCAACTTCTTCGCCGTCGGGAGTTGTACCTTTTACAGGAGGAATATCAATGGGTGATGGAAGGAAGTCGACAACGCAGTCGATCATTTCCTGAACACCCTTGTTCTTGTATGAAGATCCGCAGATTACGGGGATGAGCTGGTTTGAAACAACCCCTGCCCTTATCGCTCTCTTTATTTCTTCAACTGATACTTCTTCACCTTCAAGGAACTTGACCATGATTTCTTCATCGAAATCGGCACATGCTTCTATGAGCTTCTGCCTGTATTCTTCTGCCTGTTCCACGAATTCAGGAGCAATTTCCCCTTCTTCGATGTCCTTTCCGAGGTCATCGAGGTGAACCTTCTGCTTCATTTCAATGAGGTCAATAATACCCCTGAACTTATCTTCAGCACCTACGGGAAGCTGGATTGCAACCGCGTTTGCCTTTAACCTGTCATGGATGGTATTGATTGATTTGAAGAAGTCTGCACCTGTAGCATCCATCTTGTTTATATAAACAATTCTTGGTACTCCATATCTGTCAGCCTGTCTCCATACGGTTTCAGTCTGGGGTTCAACACCTGATTTGGCATCGAGAACAGTAACTGTACCATCGAGAACTTTAAGGGAACGTTCAACTTCAATGGTGAAGTCAACGTGGCCCGGAGTATCTATTATATTGATCTGGTAGCCTTTCCAGAAACAGGTTGTCGCAGAGGATGTGATTGTTATACCTCTTTCCTTTTCCTGGGCCATCCAGTCCATCTGTGATTCACCGGAGTGAGTTTCCCCGATTTTATGGGTTCTTCCTGTATAGAACAGGATTCTTTCTGTGGTTGTAGTCTTTCCGGCGTCTATATGGGCCATGATCCCGATATTACGGAATTTTTCCAAAGGGTATTGTCTTGCCAAACTGACCCCTCCTCTCATGATTATTTATATTTTATTGTGGTTAGTATCTGAAGTGTGCAAAGGCCTTGTTGGCTTCCGCCATCTTGTGTGTGTCTTCTCTCTTTTTAACTGCTGCGCCTGTTCCGTTTGCAGCATCGAGAAGTTCATTTGCAAGTCTTTCCCTTGCATACTTTTCATTTCTCTTGCCTACTGCTAAAAGGAGCCATCTCAGTCCCAGTGTCTGTCTTCTTTCAGGTCTTACCTCAAGGGGAACCTGGTAGTTTGATCCACCGATTCTTCTTGCTTTGACTTCAAGCTGGGGCATGATGTTGTTCATTGCAGATTCGAAAACTTCAAGGGGTTCCTTACCGGACCTTTCCTGAACAAGATCAAATGCTGAATAAACTATCTTCTGGGCTGTTCCCTTCTTTCCGCCTATCATCACGTTGTTTATGAGCTTTGTAACAACGAGTGAATTGTAAACGGGATCCGGAAGAACCTCTCTTTTACCTGTAAATCCTTTTCTTGGCATCTTTCTTCCCTCCTTAAAAATTATTTTAAATCATCGGTACTCTACCGGTCGCTGCCGGTCGTAAAATGCTTTGTTCGTTTGATATGTAATGAAAGTAAAAAATACCTCAATGTTAACCATTAAACAGAGCATCTAAGTCTTTTGATTTGTACTAGGCCTTCTTTGCCGCCTTGGGTTTCTTTGCTCCGTACTTTGATCTGGACTGCATTCTGTTGTTGACACCTGCACAGTCCAAAGTACCTCTTACTATATGGTACCTTACACCGGGTAAGTCCTTTACTCTTCCGCCTCTTACAAGAACAACTGAGTGTTCCTGAAGGTTGTGTCCTTCTCCTCCGATGTAGGCGGAAACTTCATATCCGTTTGTAAGCCTTACTCTCGCGATTTTTCTTAAAGCTGAGTTAGGCTTCTTTGGTGTAGCTGTCTTTACGACTGTACACACTCCTCTTCTCTGGGGATTGGACTGCAGTGCAGGAGACTTACTCTTGTATTCAACTACAGATCTTCCCTTTCTGACCAACTGGTTAATTGTGGGCATTTTTTCACCTCCTGTGATTTATGTTGTGCCTTGATCTATCTTAAAAAAGCGCACCATTGTTATTTTATATGAAGGCATATAAATAATGAATTGCTTTTTAAAGAACTAACATAGAATTAACTCAATTTTGGCGACTGAATCCGGGCTGGATACAGTCGCGCAAAAATCATTTTATCAGTATGTAACTTTACTGTCAATAAAAAATTCATTGAGTACCGCACCTCCCTGAAATGACACTTTATGTCATGGTGAAGGTGCGGACTTTATATCTCAATGTATATTCTTATGGTTTCTGATTATAACAATTCCGGATCCTGATTTTGTTATGTCCTGATTGTAGAAGATAACCATTCAGGAGAAATCTTCCTTGATATTATTGCGGAAGAGTCTTATGGAAGTGTTATTCGTCAAGATCCCTCGGTTCCCTGGGATAAAGAGTGTCAGTGACTGTTTCTTCAACTACTGTGCCTTCAGGAATGTCGGTGCTTAAGGCGATGTCCCTGTAGGTAGGCATTCCTGTTCCTGCAGGAATAAGCTTTCCTATTATGACATTTTCCTTGAGTCCTAAGAGTGGATCTATCTTTCCTTTAATAGCTGCATCTGTAAGAACCCTTGTGGTTTCCTGGAAGGATGCCGCTGAAAGGAATGAATCAGTTGCAAGTGA
Source organism: Clostridiaceae bacterium (assembly GCA_039809845.1). Lineage (GTDB taxonomy): Bacteria > Bacillota > Clostridia > Clostridiales > Clostridiaceae > JG1575. The sequence goes on from JBDHVQ010000012.1 coordinate 3,945, forward strand.
TGCCTTGGTGATACCAAGAAGAACCTGTTCTCCCTGGGCTTCAGTGATACCTTCTTCCCTGGCCTTTTGGTTTGCAGCTTCAAAGTCGAAGATATCTATTACAGTTCCCGGAAGAAGTTCGGTTTCACCAGCATCGAGTACCTTTATCTTCCTTGTCATCTGCCTTATTACGACTTCAAGGTGCTTGTCGTTGATATCAACACCCTGCAGACGGTAAACCTTCTGAACTTCAGAGAGGATGTACCTTCTTACGCCGTCGACACCCTTTATTCTCATGATGTCGTGTGGGTTTATTGAACCTTCTGTAAGTTCATCCCCGGCTTCGACAGAATCTCCGTCGGATACTGCAATTCTTGAACCGAATGGAATTTCGTAGATTTTTTCTTCCCCGTCTGCCGCAGTTACGGAAATTATCCTCTTCTTCTTTGATTCTTCGAGTTTTACTGTACCTGTGATGTCACTCACTATGGCAAGACCCTTAGGTTTTCTCGCTTCAAAGAGTTCCTCGATTCTCGGAAGACCCTGTGTGATATCGGCTCCGGCAACACCACCGGTATGGAATGTTCTCATTGTGAGCTGTGTACCGGGTTCACCGATGGACTGTGCAGCTATTATGCCGACAGCTTCACCGATATTGATCTTCTGTGCAGTTGCCATGTTCATGCCGTAGCATTTTGAACATACACCGGTCTTTGTCCTGCATGTGAATACGGAACGTATCTTCGCCTCAGTGACACCGGCTTTTACAGCTTTTTCAGCAAGGACCGGATCTATATAGGTATCCTTAGGTACGATTACTTCACCGGTTTCAGGATTTCTGATATCTTCAGCAGAGAACCTTCCTGTGAGTCTTTCCTGGAGTGATTCTATTATTTCACTGCCTTCTCTTATATCCCTTATGATGATTCCTTCGTCAGTTCCGCAGTCGTCTTCCCTTACGATAACTTCCTGTGAAACGTCGACGAGCCTTCTTGTAAGGTATCCTGAGTCGGCTGTCTTAAGAGCGGTATCGGCGTTACCCTTTCTCGCTCCGTGTGTGGATATGAAGAATTCAAGAACATCGAGTCCTTCCCTGAATGAAGACTTGATAGGAATTTCCACAGTCTTACCCGTCGGGTTACCCATAAGTCCTCTCATTCCTGCAAGCTGCTTTATCTGGGACTTGGAACCTCTGGCTCCTGAGTCTGCCATCATATATATAGGATTGTACCTGTCGAGGGATTCCATGAGGGCATCGGCAACTTCGTCCGTTGTCTTTCCCCACTTTTCTATTACTGACTGGTATCTTTCATCGTCTGTAATAAGTCCCCTTCTGTACATCGCTTCTATCTTGTTGATGGTTGCATTTGCTTCTTCAATGAGTTCGTGTTTTGCTTCAGGAACCCTCATGTCGGATATTGCAACTGTAATTGCACCGACAGTTGAATAGTGGTAGCCCTTGGCCTTTATTGAGTCAAGGACAACGGAAGTCTTCACAGGTCCATACTTTAAGTAGCACTTGTCTATGATTTTTCCGAGTGTCTTTTTGGTTACGAGGAAGTCAACTTCCAGGTTGAACATGGTTTCCGGATCGTTTCTGTCTACAAATCCAAGATCCTGCGGGATGTTTTCATTGAATATGATTTTTCCTGCAGTTGTCTTTATTATTTTGGACTTTTTTTCACCGTTGACCATCCTCGTCATTCTTACATTGATTTCAGCCTGGAGGGCAATCTGTCCTGTTTCGTAGGCCATGAGGGCTTCCGTAGGATCCATGAAGTACCTTCCTTCACCCTTTAAACCTTCCCTGTCGAGGGTCAGCCAGTAGGATCCCAGTATCATATCCTGTGTGGGGACTGATACAGGCTTACCGTCTGAGGGTTTTAAGATGTTTCCGGCTGCCAGCATGAGGAATCTTGCTTCTGCCTGTGCCTCCATTGAAAGGGGAACGTGGACCGCCATCTGGTCTCCGTCAAAGTCTGCGTTGTAGGCAGTACATGCAAGGGGATGGAGTTTTATAGCCCTTCCTTCGACAAGTACGGGCTGGAATGCCTGTATACCGAGTCTGTGGAGTGTAGGGGCACGGTTTAAAAGTACGGGATGGTCTTTTATAACATCTTCAAGGATATCCCAGACCTGGTCCTGTCCTCTTTCAACCATTCTCTTCGCACTCTTTATGTTGTGTGAAATGCCTGTTTCAACGAGCTTTTTCATTACAAACGGCTTGAAGAGTTCAAGTGCCATTTCCTTTGGAAGTCCGCACTGGTACATCTTAAGTTCAGGTCCTACGACTATAACGGATCTTCCTGAGTAGTCGACTCTTTTTCCGAGGAGGTTCTGTCTGAACCTTCCCTGCTTACCTTTGAGCATATCGGAGAGGGATTTTAACGGTCTGTTTCCGGGACCAGTTACAGGCCTTCCCCTTCTTCCGTTGTCTATAAGAGCATCCACAGCTTCCTGAAGCATCCTCTTTTCATTTCTTACAATGATGTCAGGAGCCATTAAGTCTATGAGTTTCTTAAGTCTGTTGTTTCTGTTTATTACCCTTCTGTAGAGGTCATTGAGGTCTGAAGTTGCAAACCTTCCGCCGTCTATGGGAACCATAGGTCTTATGTCGGGAGGTATTACAGGAATTACGGATATTATCATCCATTCAGGCCTGTTTCCGGATTTCTTGAAGGATTCTATAACTTCGAGTCTTCTTATAATCCTGACCTTTTTCTGTCCGGTTGCATTTTTAAGTTCTTCAGTAAGTTCCTCTGCATCCTTGTCGAGGTCGATTTCTTCGAGAAGTTTTAATACAGCTTCAGCTCCCATTTTTGCTTCAAAGGAACCGTAACCGTATTTTTCTTCAGCTTCCCTGTATTCTTTTTCAGAAAGGAGCTGTTTTTTTGCAAGTCCTGAATCCTTTGGATCAAGAACCACATAATTGGCAAAGTAAAGGATCTTTTCAAGTGATCTTGGGCTCATATCGAGGATGAGTCCCATCCTCGAAGGAATTCCCTTGAAGTACCAGATGTGCGATACGGGGGCGGAAAGTTCGATGTGTCCCATCCTTTCCCTTCTTACCTTTGCCTTTGTGACTTCGACACCACACCTGTCACAGACAATTCCCTTATATCTCACCCTTTTATATTTTCCGCAGTGACACTCCCAGTCCTTCATGGGTCCGAAGATCCTCTCACAGAAAAGACCGTCCCTTTCAGGCTTAAGTGTCCTGTAATTTATCGTTTCAGGTTTTTTGACCTCTCCCCTTGACCATTCACGGATCTGGCTGGGGGATGCCAGGCCTATCTGCAGTGCATCAAAATTATTGAGTTCCATATATCGGCACGCCCTCCCTGCTTATATATCTTCTTCTGAATCCGCTTCTGATTCTAGAGATGAATCATCATCGGTTTTATCGTCCGCATCCCTTTCAGACATTGAATCACTCGGAAGTTCAGAGGTTTCCCTGCCGTATTCCGGTGCAAATTCAATTGTTCCTTCGTCATCGACGGATTCTCTCAGTTCAATTTCCTCGTGGTTTTCATTGAGGACCTTGACGTCGAGACAAAGAGCCTGGAGTTCCTTGATAAGTACCTTGAATGATTCAGGTATTCCAGGTTCGGGAATGTTTTCTCCCTTGACGATGGCTTCGTAAGTCTTTACCCTTCCAACGACGTCATCTGATTTTACTGTAAGTATTTCCTGCAGTGTATGGGCTGATCCGTATGCTTCAAGTGCCCACACTTCCATTTCACCGAACCTTTGTCCTCCGAACTGCGCCTTACCGCCCAGTGGCTGCTGTGTCACGAGTGAATATGGTCCTGTGGATCTTGCATGGATCTTGTCATCGACAAGGTGGGCAAGTTTTAAGATATACATATATCCCACGGTAACGACAGAATCGAATGCTTCCCCTGTCCTTCCGTCGTAGAGTACCGTCTTACCGTCTCTTCTGTACCCTTCCTTTTCGAGGAGTTCTTCTATATCTTCAAAAGTCGCACCGTCAAATACCGGTGTTGCAACGTGGATTCCCATCTTTTCAGCAGCCCATCCCAGATGAACTTCAAGAACCTGTCCTATGTTCATTCGGGAAGGAACACCCAATGGATTAAGGCATATCTGGAGTGGTCTTCCGTCAGGGAGGAACGGCATGTCTTCTTCAGGAAGTACCCTTGAGATGACACCCTTGTTACCGTGACGTCCGGCCATCTTGTCACCCACAGAGATCTTTCTCTTCTGGGCGATGTAGCACCTTACGAGCATATTTACGCCGGCTGGAAGTTCTGCCGCATTGTCCCTCGTAAATACCTTGACGTCCACTATTATTCCGGCTTCCCCGTGGGGAACCCTTAATGATGTATCCCTGACTTCCCTCGCCTTTTCACCGAAGATCGCCCTTAAAAGCCTTTCCTCAGCTGTAAGTTCAGTTTCTCCCTTTGGAGTTACCTTGCCCACGAGGATATCGCCTGATCTTACTTCGGCTCCTATCCTTATTATTCCCCTCTCGTCGATGTCTGCCAGAGCATCTTCACCGACGTTCGGTATATCCCTTGTTATTTCTTCAGGTCCTAATTTTGTATCCCTCGCCATGGATTCGTATTCTTCAATATGTATTGAAGTGAATATATCTTCCCTTACGAGTTCTTCGGATATCAGCATGGCATCTTCATAGTTATAGCCTTCCCATGTGATGAATCCGATTCTTATATTCTTTCCGAGTGCAATTTCACCTAAATCAGTCGAAGGACCGTCGGCAAGTATCTGGCCTGCGGTAACCCTCTCTCCCTTTGATACTATGGGTTTCTGGTTGATACATGTACCCTGGTTGCTCCTCTTGAATTTCAATAGCCTCGTGGTTTCAGTTCCGCCGTCAAGATCCCTCTTGACCCTTACTTCGTTGGCAGAAACATAAATTACTTCACCGTCGCTCTTTGCCTTGGGAAGTACCCCTGAATCATAGGCTGCCCTGAATTCAATCCCTGTACCTACATAAGGTGCCTGCGCTTTTAAAAGGGGAACCGCCTGACGCTGCATGTTCGCACCCATGAGGGCTCTTGATGCATCGTCGTTTTCAAGGAATGGTATCATTGCCGTCGCAACGGATACCAGCTGCCTCGGGGATACATCCACAAGGTCGACTTCCTCACGGGGAACGAGTATGACGTCTTCCCTGTCCCTTACCGTAACCTTCTCGTCTATGAATCTTCCTTCAGCATCGAGGGGTTCAGTTGCCGGAGCACAGAGGTAGAGATCTTCCTCATCAGCTGTAAAGTACCTTATTTCCTTTGTAACAACACCGGTTTTCTTATCTACTATCCTGTACGGTGTTTCAATAAATCCATATTCATTTACCCTTGCGTAGGTTGCAAGGGAAACTATAAGACCGATGTTCGGTCCTTCAGGTGTCTCTATGGGACACATTCTTCCGTAATGTGAATGGTGTACGTCCCTGACTTCCATTCCGGCCCTGTCCCTTGAAAGACCACCGGGTCCGAGGGCTGAAAGCCTTCTCTTGTTTGTAAGTTCAGATAAGGGATTTGTCTGGTCCATGAACTGTGAAAGCTGTGATGAACCGAAGAATTCCTTGATAGCTGCTGCAACCGGTCTTATGTTGATAAGGGCAGAAGGAGTGATGTTTTCCTGATCCTGGATTGTCATCCTTTCCCTTACAACCCTTTCCATACGGGAAAGACCTATCCTGAACTGGTTCTGTAAAAGTTCACCCACGGACCTTATCCTTCTGTGTCCGAGATGATCAATGTCATCTGTTACACCGATGCCGTAGGGAAGTCCCAGTTCGTAGCTTATGGTTGCAAACATGTCGTCTTTTATAATATGTTTCGGTGAAAGTTCGTGGATTCTGGATTTAAGAGTCTCATAAAGATCCTCTTCGGATGTGTTTTCAATGATTTCCATGAGAGTCGGGTAGTGCACCATCTCACGGCTTAAAGAATCTTCAGCATCAATTTCCACGAATTTACTCAATGGTACAAAGTGATTTCCTATTACCCTTACAGTCCTGTCATCGGACAGTACATCGACTGAATTGATACCGGCTTCCATGATTTCATAGGCTTTGTCCCTTGAAATCTTTTCACCGGCAGAAACTATTACTTCACCTGTTTCACCGTTTATGACATCCTCTGCAGATGTCTGGTTTATTATTCTTGCGGTTATGGAGAGCTTCTTGTTGAATTTATACCTTCCGACTTTACTTAAGTCATATCTCTTTGCATCAAAGAAAAGAGAATTCAGAAGTGCCTGCGCGGAATCAACTGTGGGAGGCTCACCGGGTCTTAATCTCTTGTATATTTCTATAAGTCCTTCTTCCCTTGTCTTTGTCGCATCCTTTTCAAGGGTCGCTTTAAGCCTTTCGTCCTCACCGAAGTAATCTATGATTTCGGAGTCAGAACCAAAGCCCATTGCCCTTGCAAGGACAGATATGGGAAGTTTTCTCGTCTTGTCAATACGGATTGATATAATGTCATTGGAGTCAGTTTCATATTCAAGCCATGCACCCCTGTTGGGTATCACTGTGGCTGAAAAGAGCTGTTTTCCTGTCTTGTCGTAGGAGAGGTTATAATAAACTCCGGGGGATCTTACAAGCTGAGATACTATAACTCTTTCAGCCCCGTTTATTATAAAGGTTCCCTGGTCTGTCATAAGAGGGAATTCCCCCATGAAGACTTCCTGTTCCTTGATTTCACCGGTTTCTGTATTTTCAAGTCTTACGGTTACTTTCAAAGGAGCGGAATAGGTCGCGTCCCTTTCCTTGCACTCTTCTATGGAATACTTGATGTTGTCACGGTCCAAATAAAAACCTGCAAATGTAAGTACCAGGTTTCCGCCGTGGTTTGAGATGGATGAGATGTCATCGAATACTTCGTCCAGACCTTCATTTAAGAACCAGTTGTAGGAATCGAGCTGAACCTTGATAAGGTTCGGCATTTCGGCAACTTCTTCGATTCTTCCAAAGTTCATTCTTGTTCTCTGAGGAACAGGATGTACCATAAATTCACCCCTTGTTTTTTTTGCTTGTAAAACACTCCCGAATGGATATAATATATAAATATAAGAGTGTAATACCGATGTTTTTATCTTCTTTTAGATACGGATACAATTTAATACTATACTCTTTCACAGGCGGTAAGTCAAAGCGCCTTATAATTGATTATGCACAAAAATACCTATAAAACAGATAAATTAAAAAGAGCCCCTGGGCTCTTTTTAATTTAAGGCATTTTTATCCGGAATTTACTGCTATTGTGTAAAACTTAAGCTGTTGACAAACTTATTTAAATTTGCATCAGCCCTATTTAAGGAGCCGGCAACGGAGGTTATGATATAAACTTCCCTGCCGTTTGCAGTGATATAATTCTTAAAATACACCTTTTTCCCTTCTTTTTCCCCTTCACCTTCATAGATGATAACAGGTCTTCCTTCCTTTTCAGCATATATCACATTTTTCCCGCCGAAAGATCCGTCCTGGTAGAAGGATTTATATATTTCTTCAAGACCCTTTGCATCCACAGAAGTTTCAGAATTCCCCGGATATTTGAAAAAACCCATGTATTCAGAAGCATCCTTCTCAAATCCTATGTAATCACCCTGTCTGTAAACTTCAAAGCCTTCACCCGGACCCATAAAAAGGGCAGAAGAGAATTTATACAGTTTCTTTTCAGCATCGAAGTAGTTGAACCTTACCTTTTCTATTTCAACATAGTCTTTTCCCTTTTCAAGGTCAGTTCCTGATAGTTCAAGGGACCTTGAAGAACTGCCGGTCTTTTCAGTTCCTGAAGAAGACGTACCCGCAGAAGATGAATTCAAAGCCGTTGTGGTCACCGCAACAGTAGTTACAGGAGAAGCAGTTGCTTCAGCAGCCATAGAGGCATTGCTCATCTTTTCCTGTGAATCAGAAGATAATTCTTTTGTAGAAGCATTCAAAGCTGTTGTGGTGCCTGGGATAGTAGTTACGGAAGAAGTAGTTCCCTCTGAAGCCATAGATGCATTGCTCACCTTTTCCTGTGCCTCAGAAGATAATGCTTTTGTAGAAACATCCAAAGCAGTTGTGGTGCCTGGGACAGTAGTTACAGGAGATGTAGTTACTTCAGCAGCCATAGAAGCATTACTAACCTTTTCCTGTGAATCAGAAGATAATGCTTTTGTAGAAGCATTCAAAGCTGTTGTGGTTCCCGGAACTGTGGTTACAGGAGAAGTAGTTCCCTCTGAAGCCACAGAGGCATTACTCATCTTTTCCCGCGCATCAGAAGAAAGTGCCTTAGTAGTTGCATTTAAAGCAGTTGTGGTGCCTGGAACAGTAGTTACAGGAGAAGTAGTTACTTCTGAAGCCATAGATGCATTACTCATCTTTTCCTGTGCATCAGAAGACAGGATAGTTGTGGTTTCAGTTTCAGTCAAGGATTCAGAAGAAAGTGTAGTTTCTGATGCCATAGTTGTAATGCTGGTTTCCGATATCACGGTGGTTTCTGATGTAACTGTAGTATCAGATACAGCAGAAGTCTCTGAAATAGAAGCTGTTTCAGATGATACGGAAGTAACTGATGTCGTATCAGGTGCAGAGGTTGATACAGTGACTGCCGCCGTTGTTGCCGGGGTTGTGATATTGTTCTGTCCGTTTCCGCAAGCAGATAAAGTGCTCATAAGTGCAATAAGTACAATAAGTACAAGAGCTTTAAGCTTTTTATTCATTGTAAGCCCCCTGAAAATATATATTGATATATAAAAAGATAAGGGCTGACTGTTACGCCGGCCCTTATCTTTCTGTTTAGTTTAGGTTAAATTGTACTTTTAATTACTTAACTTCTACTTTTGCTCCAACTTCTTCAAGCTTAGCCTTCATAGATTCAGCATCTTCCTTGGAAACCGCTTCCTTAACAGGCTTTGGTGCTCCGTCAACGAGGTCCTTAGCTTCCTTTAATCCAAGACCTGTAAGTTCTCTTACAACCTTGATAACCTTGATCTTCTGGTCGCCTGCTGCTGCAAGGATTACGTCGAATTCAGTCTTTTCTTCTGCAGGTGCTGCTCCGGCTGCTGCCGCACCTGGCGCTGCTGCCATAGCTACAGGAGCTGCTGCAGAAACGCCGAATTCTTCTTCACATGCCTTAACGAGGTCGTTAAGTTCAAGTACGCTCATACCTTTTATCGCTTCAATTATTTCGTTCTTATCCATTATAATATCCTCCGTGATTTTTGATTTTTATTTTATCCAGTTCCCTGGGTCTGTAGGTGTTTCCTAAGCTTCGCCTGCTTCGCTCTTCTTGTCTGCAATAGCTTTGACAAGATAAGTGAATTTCGTAGCAGGTGATAAAGCATTGAGTACGTGTACGAGATTTGCAAGGGGGCTCTTGATTGAACCGAGGAGCTTTCCGATGAGTTCTTCCTTGGATGGAAGATCTGCAAGGGCTTTAACCTGGTCAGCTGAATAAACCTGTCCGTCTACAAATCCGCCGATGATTTCAAGCTTTTTCTTTTCTGCGATGAATTTCTTCAGAAGCTTTGCTGCTGAAGTTTCATCGATACCGAATGCAAAGGCATTTGGTCCTTCGAGGAATTTGTCGAAGCCTTCAGCTTCCCTGTCCTTCATTGCAAGATTCACCATAGTGTTCTTGAGTACTCTGTACTGGACGTTGTTTTCCCTCAGCATTTTTCTTAATTCGCTATCGTCTTCAGTGTTGATTCCCTGATATTTTACAACTATCATTGATTTTGATTCATCAATAAGCTGTCCTATCTCGGAAACAACCTGTTCTTTCTTTTCTCTGATTGTTGCCAATATGTGCACCTCCTTATTCGACTTTGAAACCGTGCATTAAAAAGGGGCCTTTTCCGCATGGAAAAAGACCCTCTTATATAATCAAGTCTTCCTCGGCAGGATTTACTTTATACCTGCTGTCTGCGGAAAAATTTCTATTTAATTTACGTTTATCAGAATATCACCTGGAGTGATTATCTGTCAAGTGTTTTTAAACCAGTCTCGATGGGTTTATTTTTGCTCCGGGTCCCATTGTTGAAGAAACTGATACAGACTTTATGTACTGTCCCTTTGCAGCGGCAGGCTTAGCCTTGATAACCGCATCAGTAACAGCCTTGAAGTTTGTAACGAGCTTTTCAGGACCGAAAGACTTCTTTCCTATCGGAACGTGGATTATAGCTGCCTTGTCGAGTCTGTATTCAACCTTACCGGCCTTGATTTCCTGAAGTGCCTTTTCAAGGTCGAATGTAACTGTTCCTGACTTGGGGTTAGGCATCAAACCCTTAGGTCCTAAAACCCTACCGAGTCTTCCTATTGTTCCCATCATGTCAGGTGTTGCAACAACGACATCAAAGTCAAACCAGTTTTCCTTCTGGATCTTGTCTACGAGGTCCATATCGCCTACATAGTCAGCTCCGGCTGCCTTTGCTTCATTAGCCTTTTCGCCCTTTGCAAATACGAGTACCCTTACTTCCTTACCTGTTCCGTTTGGAAGCACTACCGCACCTCTTACCTGCTGGTCTGCGTGTCTTGGGTCAACACCAAGTCTTATGTGAAGTTCGATTGTTTCATCAAATTTTGCCTTTGCAGTCTTTACTGCAAGATCCAGAGCTTCTTCAGGTGAGTAGAGTACTGACCTGTCGATTAGCTTTGCGCTTTCAACGTAATTTTTTCCCATATATTTATCCTCCTTGTGGTTATAACGGGGTTAACCTCCCACTTACGTGAGAACCTAGTTCTATTCTTCTACTGTAACGCCCATTGATCTTGCAGTTCCTGCGATCATGGACATGGCAGCTTCAACGGATGCAGCGTTAAGGTCAGACATTTTTGTTTCAGCTATCTGCTTTAACTGTTCCTTTGAAAGTTTTGCCACTTTTGTCCTGTTCGGTACGCCTGAACCTGATTCAAGTCCTGCAGCCTTCTTTATAAGGATTGCTGCCGGTGGGTTTTTAAGGATGAAAGAGAAAGACTTATCCTGATAAACAGTGATAACGACGGGAAGTATGTAACCCATCTGGTTCTTTGTCTTTTCGTTGAATTCCTTACAGAAACCCATGATATTGATCTGGTGCTGGGAAAGAGCGGGTCCTACCGGTGGAGCCGGAGTTGCCTTTCCTGCAGGAAGCTGAAGCTTGATCATACCTGTGACTTTCTTTGCCATTAGATTTTCCTCCTATAATGTGGTGATTTGCGGCAGAGTCCTTGCTCTGCCTCCCACTATAAAAACCCGGAATACGGGTCCTATAGATTAACTTATTGTTTCAACCTGACCAAAGTCAATTTCTGCCATGGTTTCACGGCCGAACATCATGACTTCCACCCTTAATTTGCCCTTGTCTTCCATAATTTCAGAAACAGTGCCCGAATGCCCCTTCATGGGACCTCCGGTAATAAGGACGTGGTCTCCGGTTGAAATGTCAATGTGGGTCCTGACTTCCTTTATGCCCATGCTTCTTACTTCCGCATCGGACAAAGGCACGGGACTGTTTGACTTCGCACCTACAAATCCTGTGCATCCCCTGATATTTCTTACGACATACCAGGTTTCTTCGGTGAGTACCATCTTCACCATTACGTATCCCGGGAATTTCTTCCTCTGGACAATTTTTTCAGTTCCGTCATCCTTTCTTTCGATGACTTCTTCCACAGGAACCTGCACATCTTCTATGAGATGTTCCATTCCCCTGTTTTCAATAGCTTTTTCAAGGTTTACCTTGACTTTGTTTTCATATCCGGAATAAGTGTGTATGACATACCATCCGGGCTTTCCGGTTTCCATTGGAGGCATCTACCTCCTATATCTTAAGGACATAGTTGAAGAACAGTCCTATCAGTGAATCGAAGATCCCTGTGAGTAAAGCATAGATCGCCACTACTACGGCAACGGCGAGCAAAGCTTTCTTGACTTTGTCCCAGTCCGGCCAGGTGGTCTTTTCCATCTCTTTTCTTACGCCCCTGAGGAATTCCATGATTCCGCCTTTTTGTGCCATAGATGACTCCTTTTAAGCTGTATTTCCGGTCAGAAGAAATCCTTCCCGGAAGGTCTGGTTGTTACTTCGTTTCCTTATGAAGTGTCTGCTTCTGGCAGAACTTGCAGTACTTGTTCATTTCAAGTCTTTCAGGATCGTTTTTCTTGTTTTTCATTGTATTGTAGTTTCTCTGCTTGCATTCTGTGCAGGCCATGGTTATTTTAACTCTCACCGTACTACCCCCAGATAATCTATTTTATGTTGAATTTTTCTGATAAAAATAATATGTCCTCTTAGACATATTACCAAGTAACATTAGCATAACAAAATCCAAATGTCAACAAATATTCAGAACCTCATCAGTGCAGTAACCGTGGGATTCTGCATGATAAAGAGGTTATAGAATATTATTTTACATAAAAATTCCTCGCGTTATTTTACCACAGATTTCTCCCTGTGCAAATAAGTGAAAAGAATAAAAGCACCCTGAAAAAAAGGGTGCAGTTTATAAAAAAATTTATCAGGGATCTGTTATTCCCACTGTATTGTCCTGATTAATCCGCCAGGGTCTTGTTGCCTTCAAGGTTCTTTATGCCGGAAATATCTTCAGTCACTTCAAGCACCCCCATGTACTCGCCTTCATCGCTTCTTACCGCGTAGTATCTTATAAGAATGAATTTACCGCCTCTTTGTATCCAGAAATTCTCACTGTCTTTTTTCCCGGTCTTGAAATCCTCGATGAGACTTTCAACAGCACTTAGGCTCTTGGGTGGATGACAGTCTTCAACCTTTCTTCCTATAATAGTACGGGTCCTTGGAAACACCCTTTCTTTGGCTTCGCTGAAATATGCAACCCTGCCGTCGGCACCTACAAAGGTGATATCCGATGGAAGTGTGTTGAGCATTCTTTCAAGCTGCTTTATGTTCATCTTTCCGCTTGGAAGTATTATTTCACCTTCACCATGGGTATCTTTCTCTTTCTTTTCAATGAGTGGAATTCCGTTAAGGTTCATGCTGTTTCTTCTTACCCAGTTTCTGACATCGGAGGGACTGGTTCCTTCAATACCTTCACTGAATGAGAACCCGATTTCAGGAATCTGGCTTCCCACGGTAACCCAGTCTTCTTCCTTTAAGTGATGGAGAAGAAGTGGAGTGAGTATTTCAGTTTCCTTTGTGATCATGGATTTTATCTTTTCAACAGTCTGACCCAAATCTTCCTTAATGAGAGATCCTTCAGTAAGTTTTTCTGAAAGATTTTTAATCATCTGTCTTATTTCATCGTCCACTCCCCACATTACCTTGGGAGGAGCTGTAACTCCGCCTTTTTCAAGGTATGGGAATATGAGGTTTTCCTTGACTGAATAATGAATGTCCAGGTTTTTATAAAGTACACGGAGGACTTCCAGAAGAGATTCCCTGTTTTTATCACTTTTATCACCGAAGTAATTTACAGCTGCAGGCATTAATCTTTCATTTATGTATCCTGAAAGTTCCCTGTTGTCTTCCCTGAATACGGAAAGTGGGTGTCCTTCATCGCTGCCGGCTGAGTTCCCATCATTATCGTGTTTTATACTGCCGGTGAATAAATCTGCGTGGATATCGCAGAGGTTCTTGATTTCCTCAGGCGGGAGACCTTCGGATATCAGTCTGTTTTCAGCCTGTGCAATTTCCGCTGCAGATGCTGTTCCGAATTTTTCTCTGAATTCTTTTTTAACATCGGAGAGTTCATCTCCCCTGTGGAGTCTTTCAAGAATATTCTTTAAGTCCTCCGCTCTTTTTATGCTGTCCATTTGATTCTATGCCTCCTTATTGAATAGTACTGAGTTTTCCAGGAATATATGGATATGTATATCGTCGTTTAATTCTTTTAATTTTGCAAATGCCAATTCATAGGTCCTGCATGCATCGGAAGGTGCCACAAATCCTCCTGTCCTTCTTTCGAGTTCATGGAGTATTTCACCTGCCGCTTCATGTTCATCTTCAAGTTCAGAAACCTTCTCATCATCCATTTCCAGCATTAGAGGGAATACTACCTTTTCTTCCTTGGCAAGATGGGCTGAAAGTTCAGCTTTGAGACTTAAGAAGAGTCTGTATATTTCGCTTAATTCTTCACCATGGTGTGCATAGTGAACCATAAGTATCTTTGCAAGTAGGGCATCGGTTTCGCCCAGGAGCTTTTCTTCCTTCCTGTGGTGATTTTTAATTATATAAGTTATGAGTTCCGGTCTTTCAAGGGCCATCGCATCTTTTAAAGTCATTCCTTCTTCAGTGGTTTCATCCTTTCTCCTGTTTAAAAAATCAAGAGCAGATGAAACTTCGAGGTTCTTTTCCTTAAGAGCTTCCCCGAGGTTCTTCTTTCCGCCACAGCAGAAATCAATACCCATTTCGTTAAGTGTTTCAGTTATACCAGGATATGCCCTTACCGCTTCTTCAATACTCATTGTTTCCTTAATCATTTTAAAATCCTCCGGTTTATTATTTACTTTTTTATCTTTCTTTTTCTGTCTTTATGATTCTTATTGCGTAAGTAAATAATAACCCAAAAATCCCCCGAGAGCTGTGACTTAAGTCACAGATGGGAAACACATGAGGAAGTATCCAAGAAATCCTGAAAAACACCAGATATTATGGTTTTATCAGATCAGAAGATCCATCAGTTTTTCCCTGTCTTTAACTTCAATCATCCTCTGTCCTTTTCTTTCAATGATTCCCATATTTTTAAGATCGGTGAGTTTCCTCGAGACAGTTTCCCTTCTTAAACTCGTGGATGCGGCAATTTCATCGGTGGTCAGAGTCACTGAACTATCGTTTAATCTTTCAGTCCTCAGGAGCAGAAACCCTGCCGTTCTTTTAAGGGCATCCTGTTCCATGAGGTTTTTTATAGTATTTTCAGATCTTTTGAGTCTCGTTCCCATGTTCTTCAGTATGACCCTTGCAAATCCGGGACTTTCATCCATAAGATTCCAGACCCTGTCCCTTGAAATAACGCATGTCCTCAGTGCTGTTATAGATTCTGCAGTATATTCATACTCACCTTCGCCGGCAAAGGAATCTTCCCCGAGGATTTCCCCGGGAGATGTGATATCGAGAATTATCTCCCTTCCTTCTGAATCCACGGTATAAAGTTTTACCTTGCCGCTTTTTATAATATAAATAGCATCAGCAGGATCCCCTTCCCGGAAAAGTATTTTCCCTGACGGTTCGTCCCTGTGGACAGCTTCGCGCGAAACCTTCCTTTGAGTTTCTTCGCCGATACCTTTGAAAATCCC